>CAYQBZ010000230.1:0-5937 GCA_964415855.1 uncultured Rikenellaceae bacterium | reverse complement strand
CGCCGTTGGGAAGAGAATACTGATCCCACCTACAATAATAAAATACTTAATCGATTTTTTAATATTTTTGACCATTTGGAAAACGGAAAAAATCAAATATCAAAATAACCTAAAATATCCGGAAAAACAAAGAGCTGATGGCAGTTACAATATTAGCAATAGAATCCTCATGCGATGATACTTCTGTAGCAGTGATAAGAGATGGCTATGTTCTTTCCAATCTTATTGCCAGTCAGGATATACACAAGTCCTATGGGGGAGTTGTGCCGGAGCTGGCTTCAAGAGCCCATCAGGCAAACATTGTACCTGTTACTCACAAGGCGATATCTGATGCCGGAATTGCACCCAGCGATATTGATGCCGTAGCCTTTACGAGGGGCCCGGGACTTCTCGGATCTCTCCTTGTCGGAACATCATTTGCGAAAGGCTTTGCCCTCGCAATGGATATCCCTTTAATAGAAGTCAATCACCTTCAGGCACATGTCCTGGCACACTTCATTCCAGAAAAGGGACAAGATAAAAGAATGCCATCATTTCCATTTCTTTGCCTTTTAGTTTCGGGTGGTCATACCAGGATAATTATAATAAAGAGTCACCTCGAGATGGAAGTCATTGGAAATACAATTGATGATGCAGCAGGGGAGGCATTTGATAAATGTGGAAAAATAATGGGATTTCAGTATCCTGCAGGTCCGCTTATAGACAAAATGGCCGGAACCGGCAATAAATCAGCTTTCAGGTTTTCTATGCCAATTGTAAAAGGACTCGATTTCAGCTTCAGCGGACTCAAGACAAATTTTCTCTATTTTCTGAGGGACAGGTTAGAAGATGACGCTGACTTCATAGAAAACAATAAAGCCGACCTGTGTGCATCACTCCAAAATGTTATTGTGACAATACTGACCGGAAAACTTGTGAAAGCTTCGAAGCAGACGGGTATTACGGTTATAGGTATTGCCGGTGGCGTTTCAGCTAATTCAGGTCTTAGAAAAGCTGTAAGGGAAGAATCAGAAAAGAGAAACTGGGATCTTTTTATCCCGGAATTAAGGTATACAACGGATAATGCAGCTATGATAGGAATAACAGGTTATTATAAATATCTGAAAGGTGATTTTTCAGGCCACGATGTTGCACCACAGGCGAGGTATTAACATTTTTTAGTGAAATATGGGAAATTGACGCACCGATAGGTCCATACTGAGGGTACCATAAACAAAAAGATGTTTTATATTTACAAATTATTTGAGCGGACCAGTTTTAATTATGATGGAGGAACTAAGGATTTTACCGGAAAAGAATACACCAGAGATTATTTTAAATCCAAAAGGGATAATCAAGATCCGGGGTCGCTCTATCCATGAGAATGTGACTGATTTTTTTACGCCTGTAGAGGATTGGGTAAGTGGCTATATTGAAGATCCTGCAGATGTTACATGTGTTGATTTTAACCTTGAGTATTTCAACAGTGCCAGTGCAAAGGTATTTATTCACCTCCTGCAAAAGATCACTTACGTTGCCCTGAAAAATAAGAAATACATTTTCAACTGGTACTATGAGGAAGGTGATGACGATATCCTTGAACGTGGTGAGTATTTCTCGTCAATTCTTGATGTTCCCTTCAATTACATTAAAATAACATGATCTCTAAGCTGACCTTAAATGTCTGACTGATCAGCTTTTAGTATCAACCGGGACATATTGATTCAATAGGCAAGTATCTGGCTCTTCTCTCTCCCGTAACCGTTTATCCAGATTTTATTCCTGTATACATCTACCAGCGCGAAGCTGTTTTTATCTTCCGTTTCGACCATGCCCTTAAAGGTGACAAAGTGTATCATGTTGAAATTGCCATAGTTACCTGCATGATTATGACCATTGAACCAGGCTACAATGTTGTCATATTGTGCCAGTAATGACAGTATCTCTCTATAATTAAGCAGGTTATGAATATTCTCAGGAAAGACCGGGAAATGGCATATGATGAAGACCTTTTCATTCTTGTTGCTGGCATCATCCAACTCCTGTTTCAACCAGCCAAGTTGCTGACCGCTGATTCCTCCGTTCCAGTCAATAGCATTTATTTCACCATTGTCCTTCAGATAGGAAATATATTCTGAAGCTCTTTTGCTGATTGCCTTACTTGTTGTTGCATAAGTGCTCAGGTCATTTCCGTTAAGAAAGATAAATCTGAAATTATCAAAGATCTCGGAATAATAATCTTTCCCGGAAGCCGGCAGTACCGGGATCTTCCTTTTCAGACGGTTTTCTACCGAATAGTCATGATTGCCTGTTACATTGTAAACCTTAAATCCTGATGAATCAATTATGTCCATAACCGTTCGGTAAGATTCAAAATCACGGTCAATCATATCACCCAGGGTAATAATAAATTGTGCCGAGTCCTTTTTGAGTGAGGCGAGAGCTTCTCTCAGCTTACCGGTCGACATACGGTAGAACCTTGTGCCTGCAGGATCACAGTCGCAGTACTGGATATCGGCAATCACTCCAAAAGATAATACCGGTTTCTGACTCTGGTCACCGGACTGAGGCAAGGAGGCATCTTTTTTCCCTGGCATGATAAGTAATGTTAGCAAGGCAGTAATAAAGGCTATTAGCAGCTTCATTTCTCATTTTTAATAACAAACATAAAAGTAGTTAAAATTTGAAATAATGTGCCCGGGCACAAATCACTTCTGTTTTTTACCTTTTTTTCTGGATGTCTCAAGGTATGCCTTCAGGTAGATGAAGGAGACAACAAAGAAGATCATCCCGAGCATGAGAAGCATGATGAAGGCAAAGACTGATGGCTTTTCGATCCCGCGGATAGGATGTTTTAACCTGTAGGTATAGCCATAGATCGTATATACCAGGACCATTATTGATATTATAATGCTGAATATTATTGTTGTCCCGTCGAAAATACGTGTTGTTTTGTAAAACTTCGTGCTCTTAAAGGTACTGTATGATGTCTTTGCGTAAGCAGAAGCCCGTCTGCGTGACCTGTATTGCCTGTATTTTCTCCAGTCTTCCATAACACGGTGGTATTCCTCCTCACTTCTTTTAATCTTTTCATGATTTGCAATAAGAAATTCATAGGCTTCGGTTATCCTTATGAACATGTCTTTAGCATCCGGGGAAGGATTTATATCAGGATGGAATAGCCGAGCTTTTCTCCGGTATGCTTTTTTTATATCATCAGGAGAGGCATTGTCAGGGATACCCAGAATGTTATAATAATCAGAAAGGGTCATATAACCGGAAGATGAAGAAAACGATACAATTAACGAATTATTTTCGGGTTTCCGGTCAATTTTCCTTCCTATTTGATAATTCCTGTAAAACCCATAAATGCCAGTGCAAGTATTCCTGCAACTACCAGTGAGATGGGAACTCCTTTCATCCCCCGGGGCAGATCGGCAAGTTCCAGCTGCTCTCTGATACCCGCCAGTATAAGCAGGGCAAGTCCGAATCCGACAGCATTGGAAGCGCTGAAAATAACTCCCTCCACAAGATTGAAATCTTTCTTTATAACAAGTATAGCCACGCCTAACACTGCACAGTTTGTAGTAATTAAGGGAAGGAAAATACCAAGGGCCTGGTATAAGGGCTGGCTTACTTTCTTCAGTATGATCTCAACCATTTGTACCAGCGAAGCAATTACAAGTATGAATGTTATCGTCTGCATGAATCCTATCCCAAGTTTATCAAGAACATATGTCTGTATGATATAGGTCACTATTGTGGCTACCACCATTACGAAAGTTACAGCACCTGTCATTCCCAGCGCGGTATTTACCTTATTTGATACGCCAAGGAACGGGCATATTCCAAGAAATTGCGACAGTACAATATTATTTATGAAAATTGCAGATATTATTATAAGAATATATTCCATCTCTGTCCTTTTTATGGTTTTCTGATCCGGTTTGTTAATGCTATAAGATAGCCCAACGCGATAAATGCGCCGGGTGCAAGAATGAATACCAGTATCCCGTCTCCCCGTATAAATTTATATCCAAGTAATGTTCCACTGCCAAGTATTTCGCGTATGGCTCCCAGTATCCCTAGAGCCAGGGTAAAACCAAGACCCATACCCACACCGTCTACAAATGATGAGAAAACGCTGTTCTTACTTGCAAAGGCTTCTGCTCGCCCAAGAACAATACAGTTAACCACTATCAGGGGGATGAAAATCCCCAGCTTTTCATAAAGCACGGGGACATATGCCTGCATAAGAAGATCTACAATAGTAACAAAGGTAGCAATAATGACAATGAATGCCGGAATCCTTACCTTGTCAGGAATAATGCCTGAGATCGATGATATTACCACGTTGGACCCTACAAGGACAAATGTGGTGGCAAGTCCCATTCCAAGGCCATTAAATGACGATGAAGTAGTTGCTAATGTAGGGCATGCGCCCAGTACCAGTACAAGGATAGGATTCTCCTTTATTATCCCCTTTGCAAAATTTTGTAACTGGTTCATCTCAGATCTCCTTTCCTTAGTGTATTGTACGCTCTTTGAACGGCATCGCAATAAGCACGGGAAGAAATTGTTGCTGCAGTTATGGCATCGACAGGCCCTCCGTCTTTTTTTACCTTCAGTTCAAAATCAGATGGATTCTTCCCTTTAAACTGGTTTTTGAAAAGGGTATCTGTCATCCTGGTCCCGAGACCAGGAGTTTCCTTATGCTGCAGCACCATGATATTTATGATTGTTCCGTCAGGTTTGAATCCTGCCATTATATTGATGGTTCCGCTGAAACCATTCCTGGTAAAGGAGCTTACTGCATAGCCTGTGATTACACTGTCTTTCCTTGCCGGATATATTTCCAGGCTGTCACCCTCCCCGGTAGGAAGCCTGAACATCTCATTATCCGGATTGTTGTTAAAATCCGGTACTACCTGCTTGATAGCCTCGATTCTTTTATTCAGCTTTGAAAGTTCTATAGGCTTTTTAGTGAATTCATAAACGAAGCCAAGTCCAGCAGAAGCCACGACGGAAATTAATGTCAGCGACAGTGCCATATTCCTGAATGTTGATTCTGTCTTACTCATTCTTAATCTCCTTCCCGAAACGTTCAGGTTTAATATAACTGTTCATAAGAGGAACGAATGCATTCATGATGAGTATTGCAAATGAAACACCTTCGGGATAAGCTCCGTATACTCTTATAATAACGGTTAGTATACCGATTCCGATACCGTATATAATCATTGCTTTAGGATTCATGGGGGAAGTAACATAATCGGTAGCCATAAAAATAGCTCCCAGCAAAACTCCTCCTGCCATTAAATGAAACAATGGATTGGCATTTTTTTGCGGATCAGCCAGCCATAAAACAGTTGTGAACACAGTGATGGTAATTATAATTGACACCGGTATATGCCATGTTATTATTTTCTTTATAAGCAAGTATGCAAAACCGATTAAAAGTACTAAGACTGAGACTTCTCCCATTGATCCGCCCATTTTACCTAAAAACATGTTTGTGATGTCAGGTACCTTATCCATCAGGCTGGAAAGTGACTCACTATTTTTAATACCTTCTTTGACAATGGCCAGTGGTGTTGCACCGGTAACTGCATCGGTATAACCCGAGTGCAATCCGGCTGGCAGGGGCCAGCTAGTCATCTGTACCGGGAAAGAGATAAGCATAAAGACCCGGCCTGCAAGAGCGGGATTGAATGGATTATTGCCGATCCCTCCAAAGGTCATCTTGGCAATTCCGATGGCTGCGAGGCTTCCGGTAATAATTATAAAAACCGGTATGTTTGAGGGCAGGTTAAAGGCCAGCAACAGTCCTGTTACCAGAGCCGAACCATCTGTAACGGATATTGGTTTCCGGAGTATGAACCTGTTTATAAGGTATTCGAAAAGTACACATGATATGACTGAAGAGGCTGTTACTATTACAGCGCCCATGCCAAAATA
>CAYQBZ010000229.1:4771-5962 GCA_964415855.1 uncultured Rikenellaceae bacterium | reverse complement strand
ACCAATCAGCCGTATTACGTATGCCAATTGAGAATTGGGGATGAACCTTATATTTATTTACCAAACGGTTATATAGCTCGTAATTCTGATCTTCGTTCAATTCATAATGTGGAAAATTTTTAAGCATCAGGTTTACAGTTGCATCAGCTTTTTCAACTTCTCCTGTTTCTATGTAAGCCTTTGCCAGCAACTCCATAACCTGTAATTTGTCGCTCTTCGATAACTGGCATTTTGCCAGAACACCCTCAAGATCAGTAATGCATTTATCATACTGCCCTTCCTGGTAAAACTTTTCCGAATCCCTGATTAATGAAATACAATCGTTCCCGGGCATTACTTCCGCTCCCTGACCATACATAACATAGCAGGCTGAATATAGGATACATATCAATAGCAGATGCTTCATTGATTTCAGATTCATTGTCACTGATTTTCGTTACAGGTCCTCCTGTAGGTAACCTCTTTGCCTACCATAGTATTCCATTCATCAATTGTCATATCCCTTTTAACAAGGCCGCATATCAATGTTGCCAGCTTACCTGATGATGTTTCCCAGACACGTATACTGCTGTCTGAAAGGCCTGCCACAAGTTTGTTATCATCAGTAAATATTATGGACCTGACCCTCAGATTGAGGTTTTTGATGGTTACTGCACCCCCTACAGTGTTAGCCTGGTCAAAATATAAATGATAGTTATAGAACTTTATTGTCTTATCCCGGCTCGATGTTGCCAGCAATGAAAAGTCGGGACTGAGGACTATCCTGTCAATCCCAGCCGTATGCACAGTATATCTTGAGGGCTGACCTGCAGGTTGACCAGTAAGATCAAAAGAGAGAAGTATCCCATTTGAACACCCTGCAAGCAGGTCTTTTGTCTTACTGTTCAGGACAAGGCACAGCGGTTTGTCATTCCCTGATTCGTATAATATTGTTGAAACGTTCTCATCAATTATCCAGAGCATTATTCTTCCATCTTCCCGGGAACAGATCAGGCTATCCTGCCCACAGAACACCATTGACGTAACAGGTGATTCCGTTCTCAGTGATCTTTCCTGTTTAACAGAAGGTTCTCCGAGGCTCCATATTATAATCAGACTGTCTGTAGCTGAGGTAGCAAGATATTTTTCATTATCGCTGAATACTGTATTTCTTAAATATCCGCTATGACCGACCAATTCCTGGTTGACCGG
>CAYQBZ010000229.1:0-4761 GCA_964415855.1 uncultured Rikenellaceae bacterium | reverse complement strand
CATCAGTGTCCCCTGTATTCCATAATAGCAGCTTATGATTGTCATATTGAGTTACCATAAAGCCGCCGTCATAACTGGAAGCAATATGATATAAAGGTGAATTTTGAGCAAGACTGTACACTATGTTATTGATTCCATTGTTACTCCACGTTCTCACTTGTCCGTCAAGATCGGCTGATAATAGTCTTTTGTTATGAAAAGCAAGCACCCAAAGTTCTCCTGAAGAACCGGTAAATATGGCATGCTTTGAGTTATCCAGGATAGAGTAGGCACGGTTTAATGCTTCAAATATTATCGGGTCTTCTTCCATTCCGCCATTTTCACTGTTATAGTTAAAAGCCTGAACTGCCAAAAGGCCGGTAAGCAGGGGATTGTCTTCAATTGTCATTGATTTCAGTGCCAGGTTTTGAGCAACTGAAAGTAAACCAAGCCGCATAGCCCTCTCTTCTGCAAGTACGGCTTTTTGCTGTTCCTGTTGAGCTTTAAGCTTCTCTTCACGGGCGATCTGTGCCTGTTCATTTGCCACTGAAGAGAGACTCTCAGCTCTTTCTTTCTGCTGAAGTGCATACTCCCTTTCAATAAGGGCTTCTTTTCTGGCCTCCTCAGACTGTTTTTGGGCCAGAACAGCCTGATATTCCTTCTCAACGGCAAGGTTCTGAGATATTAAAGCTTCCTGCCTGGCCGAATCGGCTTCCTGCATAGCTTCTAATGCCGAGTTCCTTTGTTCATCGGCAATTTGCTTCTGATCCAGGGCATTACCCCTTTCCCTGAGTGCCCATATTGTAAAAAATGATAATATGGCAATTATAATAATACCGACTGTCAGCCATGCATTCTGCTTTCTTCTCCTTGCTTTCTGGATTATCTGTTTGCTATGGGATATAAACCTTTGGATCTTATCATTAAGGAATAATTTGTCTTCATAGGGAGCAATATATTTGAGATCTTCAGGCGTCAGAAATGCCTGCCTTCTTTCAAAATTTCCAAAGGCATTTTCAATGAACTGCCCGATCTCAAGAAGTTCTTTCTCTACCAGTGTAATTTTTTCATATATCTTTGTTGCCAGGCTGTCATGGCGCAGCTCATACCTGTTATTCTCATCTTTATCACGGAGGATCCTCAGCCGTATGAACTTCTGGATAAGGTTTTTTACTGTATCCCTGTCAACATTCTTACCAAAAGTTTTTGAATATTCTATCACATCCTCTTCAGTAACCTGTTGCCTTGTTCCCTTGACCGATACAAAGGATTTCAGAATTACCAGGCCGGTATCAGGATCATCAAGCTCAGATATCTGTTCTTCAAGGAATGTCCCGAGCAGGTCTTTTACATCGCCTGCCTTATTTAGCATACCGATGGTTATCCTTTGCACCTCGTCTCCCTCAGCTGATGCAAGACGAAATATTTTATCCAGATACACCTGCAGATAGGTCAGTTCAACATCCGGATTTTCAGGATTATCGGAATTAAGCTTTTCAAGCAGTGCGCCGGCTAATCCCTGTTCTACTTCAATCCCACTGACACGACAGGGACCTTCAATTACCTGAATGGCATTTTGTCTTGTCATCTTTTCAATCCTTATCCTGTTGGAAAGAATTGATGGTATGATTGTTTCGAATTCTGTAAATCCGGCAAGATATTCTTCCCTTATTGAAAATATAAACCTGCACTGAAGATCGGAATCCAGAACTTTCTTTACCGAGCTTATAAGTTCCTCTTTTTCACTTTTACTTCCGAAGATAAAAAGTTCTTCAAACTGGTCTAAGATGATATAAACAGGTTTAAAATGGTCCAGGTATATTGATTTGAGAACTTTAATAATGTCAGTTCTCCTCCCATGATCCCCTGATATATCTTCAGGCTGAAGTGTCAGGGAGATTCGCCCCAGCCCGTCAAGCAGGCTTCTGTTTATATCAGTACCTCTCCTGACGACTATGGGAAGCCAGTCTGAATCACTGAATTTGTTTGCCAGTCCACAATTAATAAGTGATGTCTTACCAGTACCGGAAATCCCGTAAACGATCAGTATCTTACTTTCAAAAACCCTTGAATGGAGCTCTTCAATTTCCCTGTCCCTTCCAAAGAAGATATCACGGTCTTCCCTGGTATAGCTGTCAAGAAATTTGAAGGGATTTTTTTGCATCTCAAAAAATATAACGGATTATCTTATTTTACTTCCGGTTCCTCCAGGATCAATGATAAGAGGGACTTAAACTCCATCAACAGTATCTCATAATTTCTCAGCAATCGCAGGTCTATCTTCTCCGTTACTTCGGTACCCAGATACATCAGCTGTTCATTACGATATTTTGAATACATGAAAATATCTTTCTTAATATCGAATTTCTCTTTTGTATCGAGGACCTCTGTGCTCGTATCAATTATCAGGGGCGACAGGTTAAGGTATTCGTCAATTGACTTAATGCTTTTCATAAGTAGCACTGAATGGCTTTCGGTGAAAGTTGCCTCGTTAAACTCATTTGCCTTGAAATCCGAATCAGAGCTGTTGAGCATATCAAATACATGATGAAATGTGGCATTGCTGACCTTTGATTTCAGCACTTTGATCTCTTTTACTGAAACCAGCTTATACCTGGAAAGAAATGATATCCGCTGCAGGATGAATGTGAGTTTTTCCTCGTATTCCACGCATCTTTTCTCAATTTCCTCCTGTGTAAGATTTATCTGATAATGACCTATTTCATTCCGTTCCGGAACCCAGAAGTCGAGAGCTGAATAGAACTTATTATCGCAGCAGGTTGCCATTTCAGGCATGAACCACCCGATTTTCTGCTCCTGGAAGATATTACCAATGGCCCTGATCATCCATGAAAAATTGCCAAGACTGAGTACCATGAACCTGTTCCTGAATTCATTTCTGAAGGCAACAGGGATAGAAAGTTTACCATCCTGCCTGTATTTTGTCAACTGCGATAACATTACGAAACACAGGAACTGCATGGACCTTTCTATAGTCTTAAAGATCTGATCCAGTCTCATGCGATCGAGTTGGCGCATGGAACCCGAGAAGAGACGGCGCAGCTCCACACCTACCGGCCAGGGAAAATTCTTAATTATCAGGTCAGCGAGAATCCTGTAATCCGGTTCCCCATTACTCTCTTCATCATCCTCTGAAATAACCATCTTTGACAGCGACGGTTTATGTTTCACCATTTCATTATAAACGGTTCTTATAAGGATCTCATTAATCTGGGCCATCTGAGTAATGGGAATATTGATATAAAATATAAATGTATTAAATCAAATTGATATTCTCAAGGCAAAACGCAGCTTGCTCAATTAAGAATGTACTCATGGCTGATTCACAGTACACTTAAATCTACTGTTTAACATTCGGGCCATTTTTAGTATATTTACTTATTAGAATTATACCGGACAGGTTTTCAGCTAATTAATATCGATCACTTACCAATGGCTATGAAGAAACAGGCAGCAACTGAAGCCACAATTGACACGATAAACTCCAGCTTATGGAAAAGCCGGTATGATAATCCGTGTATTAATATATCTGAAGCCTCCAAAGTACTTGATAAGGCTAAAAAGGCCGGTTATCAAAAGGGAATGGCTTATGCCAGACTTAATATCGCTGTGTGTAGTTTTCTCCAGTCTGAGAATGACATTGCACTGGAAAACCTGTCCGATGCCATGGCCTGGTTTTCTGAAAATCCTGCTGAACCAGGTTACCCGTATGCCCTGAACCTTAAAGGTAACATTTATGAAAGTTTCGGAGATTATGACAAGGCGCTTCAGTTTTGCCTTCATGCTCATAAACTGGCAACAGAGATAAAAGATCCTGAGACTGAGGCTGAAATATGCAGCCAGCTTGGCATGATATATACCCGCCTGTACAATTTTACAAAAGCACTTGATTACTACAGGGAAGGACTGCAGATAAGGGAAGAAATACAGGATGAAAATGCCGTGGCATCTTCCCTAAACAGGATTGGAATGATAATGAGGCTTACAAAAAGATTTGATGAGTCACTCGATTATTACAAAAGAAGTCTCGAAATACGAACCAGGAACAGGCAGGTAACGTCCATACCATGGACCATGTTAGGGATAGCCAGCACTCTAGAAGAGATGGGAAGGATAACTGATGCACTTGAATATTATGAGAAAGGGATTAATGGAGGGGACACCCGGTGCTCACTTCAATGCATAATGGGTACCGGTCGTATCCTGGGTCATTTGAATAATACTGAGGAAGCAGAAAAAAGACTTGAAAAATCACTCAAAATGGCTCAGGGACTTAAAGCCCTGTCGCTTGTAGCAGATGCATATTCTGCACTGGCAAGGCATTTTGAATTAACAGGACAGGATAAAAAAGCTCTTAAGAACTACCAGTTATACCAGAAGGCAAAGGAATCTGTTCAAAGCGATGAGGCTAAGAACAGGCTGAGAAATATTGAAATTTCGCATGCGATAGAAAAATCGGAACAGGAGAAAGAAATATACAGACTGAAGCATGTTGAACTCAAAGAGGCATATGATATTATTGAAGAGAAGAACAGGGATATAACGGCATCCATAAATTACGCAAAGAGAATTCAAAATGCTATGCTTCCTGATGCAGGTGAGATAAGAGGATTCAAGAAGAACAGTTTTATTCTTTTCCTGCCAAAAGACATAGTAAGCGGTGATTTTTACTGGTTCACAAAAGCAGGCAGGAGACTGATTGTCGTCGCAGCCGATTGCACGGGACATGGAGTTCCAGGTGCATTCATGAGCATGCTGGGG
>CAYQBZ010000228.1:1222-5981 GCA_964415855.1 uncultured Rikenellaceae bacterium | reverse complement strand
CTTTGCAGGGCATTTATGGCCCTGTGAGCATCAGGTGGAAGCTCCAGTATATGGATGTCAGGATCGTGATTTGCAAATTCTTTTACTTCCCTGAGAACCTGTTCTCCCTCAGGATCATCTGATGCTCCTCCCCCTGCCAGAACCAGCTGCACGGGAACATATTTCCTCACTAAGCGGAAACTCTCTATTACACCTACAGGATCTTTGAAACGGTCAAAACGAGAGACCTGGGTCAGCACCGGCAAACTACGGTCAATGCCCCATGAACTGAAGAAATCCGAAATCTCATTCTCCGGCAGCTCAATATTTTTTTCGCTTAACGGATCAATACTGGGAGGAATAAGGTACATAGGGTGTAAAAGTGGCTGTACAAAAGTAGAGACCGACCAAATACTGGCATCGTAATCCTTTATGAATTCCCTTAGATACTTCCACACCGGTCTGTAGGGATGACTTACATCGATATGGCATCGCCACAGCCACTTTCCTTTTCTTCCCTTGCAATGCTTAAGTAAGGCAGCCGGCTGAGGATCGTGAATAAATACCACATCCGCCTGTTCAAGTTTCGGTTTTAACCTTTCAAAATTCTGCAGATTTGTTTGCTCATAAATACTGTAAAGCGAATCGGAAATCTCATCACGGTCACCCTGAAGAGAATTATGCATCTTCTTTGTGCACTGGTAGAAATCTTTCTCACCTGTAATAATTTCCCAGTCAGCATCTATCGCCAGCTCTCTTTTCAGAGGTATAAGCCGGTTAAGTATCTCCGCAACTCCACCCCCCTCTTTGGTGGAATTTACATGAAGTATTTTCATGCCTTTCAGTGGTGCAGCAAGCTGCCTTATGTGGTCAATAACCTCATTACCCACAATGGAAGCATATTGTTCAAGCAGGTTTCTCATCTGGCACCTCCTCTGAAATAGTTGTGGAACACTATCTTGATCTCTTCCCGTAACTCATTAAGAGTAGTAAAATAGGGGTCAATTTTATCAAGTTCCTCTGTCAGCACGTTATATTTTTTACTACTTCCGTCAAGCCATATGGAAAAATCATTCCTGTTATCCGGAGTTCTCCTGCGCGAATCAATAAAATGATAGTATATACTGCCAAGCGACATCCCGGGTATTATGTCAAGCAGATCCTTTGGGTCATTTACATTTACACCCGTGTTGAAGATCACTATCTGTGACCGGATAAAGTGAAATTCCTGGCCCCTCTTTGCCCATGGAACATATTCAAGCTCATACAGTCGTTGTTCAATTATCTCAATGACCTCTGTCCGAAGTTCTTCCATATTTTTATATATGTTAGGATCAATAAGTGAAAGCTGTTCGGAAATTTTTAGATCATTCAGCTTCCGCGATGCCCAGATTGCAAAATCGTTCTGAAATTCAGGATCATCAAAATGAGGGTGCAGGTGAGCACCCCAGAAATGATAATAAAGACATCCCGGATGAGTCTTCCTCAGGCAGTCCCTGAGTTCCCTGAGATTTTGTGCATTTTCCCCTGTCGCTATTGCAATAAGGGCACAATCCATAAGATTGAAATTTACTTCTGTCATGTATTAAAATGTTTTAAGGAATTGTTCAAGACCTGTTCCTTATCATTATAACCCTGATTCATTGTGAGGGATTGATCCCTGCAGGCTTCTACTGGATTAGCACAATAAGCGGGCCAGAAGAAGAATGAATCTGAGAGAGTATTAGTACTGACTATTACCAGCCTGCGCCTTAAAGATAATAAAAAAAAATAAATTTCAGTATGCTCTTTCGAATTGGCCAGGGATCATGCTAATAGAAGAATTTCTTCAATGTTACCAGAACAGATATTGCCCGGACATCTTCTTCCGAGGAGTTGTATATAAAATCACAGTTTACTGCAACTTTACCGGCAAACTCATAACCAGTACCGACCGACAGACCAAGTCCTGCATAATTCTGGCCGTTTACCTTATTATATACGAATCCGCCACCGAGGTTCCCTGTAATAAACAGAGACGGGGATGTATCGTTCATGAATTGAGTATATTCCACCAGTCCGAAGATGCTATGACTCCTGAACAGGGGGGCGAGTGTATAGACAAAGGGACAAAGGAACTTAGCTCCAAGTGCAGCCGCACCATCCCCTTTCATTTTTTCATTCCAGTCCTGATATACTGAGGCAACTTCATCCACAAAAATATTTGAACGGAAGCCAAAAATGATGCTCGACCTGTTGGTAGGGGCAAATCCTACTCCGGCTGTAGCCCCCAGTCCATAGGTATTAAATGAGTTATATGGCGAACCAGGGAATGAAACATCGGTATAACCCGGGCCCAGACCGACCTCAGCTATAACACCCTTACGTTTATCATCAGCTGAGCATATTCGGAGTGACAGAAGGAGGCAAAACGACCAGGTGACAGTATGAATTACATATCTGCTTCTCATTGTCTTTCAGATTAGTATATATCATCTTCATATCAAAATTATGAAATTTAAATTACATAGGAACCAATAATTTGGGAATTAATGGCCGGTAGTTTATATTCATAAATTATTATCTTTACTTGTGTGTCCGGCGCTGGCATTATTGAGAAACTGCTGCCGCTTTGTAGATACTCCCGGTTTCCTGATCGTTATTAATGCAGAGTCAGATGAAAATTTATGCCACTCCTTCACATATGAGGTTGATAATGTTCAGTATGTTCTAATAGCGGCAGGAAGCGGAGGCAAGGGAGGAACGAAGTCGGGAGATGTATATATCGCATTTAAACTGCCTGGCAGTAAGTAAATAGTATTCTTCAGTGCAATGAAAGGAGTATCCTTCAAAACAGCAGGACTTATAGCAGGCCCGCTTTCCTTCATAATAATCTCCAGACTGAGTCATACAGGTTCTCTCAGCCCGCAGGCCTGGTTGGTACTGGGAGTGGCCGCATGGATGATAACATGGTGGGTAACGGAGGCGACACCTATGGCTGTTGCAGCACTGCTGCCTATTGTGATTTTTCCAGCAGCCGGAGTTTTCAGCCTTACCCAGGCTACCACACCCTATGCCAATCCTGTTATATTCCTGTTTATGGGAGGCTTCTTTATTGCCCTCGGACTGGAAGAACATGGCCTCCATAAAAGAATATCGCTTAACCTGATTAAGATTACAGGCACAAGTGCAAACGGGATAATATTCGGGTTTATGCTGGCTACTGCATTTCTCAGCATGTGGATAAGTAATACTGCCACGGCAATCATGATGTTGCCCATAGCAACCACTGTGGTCACCCTTCTGAACAAGACGGTTGATAACAAAAGAGGACTGGAACTCTTTTCTCTGGCTCTCATGCTCGGCATAGCCTATTCAGCAAACATTGGTGGCTTAGCTACCATAATAGGAACACCGCCTAACGTCGTATTTGCAGGATATGCAAGGGAACTGCTGAATTATGAAATTGATTTTTCAAAGTGGATGATAATAGGAGTACCGATAAGCAGCATACTCCTTCTCATTACCTTTCTGCTGCTCACAAAGATACTGTACCGCAACAGGTTGGGGAAAATGGATTCTGCTTCTCAGATAATAGAATCTGAGCTGAAGAATATCGGTAAAATGGGAAGGGAAGAAAAACTTGTTGCATTTGTTTTCGGGTTAACGGCATTTATGTGGATATTCAAGCTGCCTGTTAACAAACTTCTCGGTGCCGAAATACTAAATGATACGGCTACCGCTGTTATTGGAGGTGTCCTTATGTTTGCAATACCTGTGAATCTGAGAAAAGGTATCAGCCTGTTACCATGGGAGGCAACCAGGAGATTACCATGGGGGATATTATTACTGTTCGGGGGAGGTCTTACCCTGGCAAAAGCTATGGAATCCACCGGTATCATTAACATAATAGCTGATCTGGTGGCACAGAAGCCCATGAGCTCGGTATTCGTCTACCTGATACTTATTACATCCATGATTTTCCTTACAGAGCTCATGAGTAATGTGGCCCTTGCAACCATGTACATCCCGGTCGTCATCGGTATTGCCAATGGGCTTGGGATCAATCCATTGCTGCTTTCCATACCAATGGCTATGGCTGCCAGTTGTGCATTTATGATGCCCATATCCACTCCGCCAAATGCAATAGTGTTTTCTAGCGGGCATATCCGTATCAACCATATGCTGACAACAGGTTTTATTTTAAATATTTTTTCGGTCCTGTTTTTCGTGCTGGCCGCCTTCTCAATTATAGAATGGGTATTTGGCTGACCAGGGAACAGGATAGTCCCGGTCAACTGATTAAGAAAAGTTCACTCTAAAGCAATATCTGGTTATTAAAGTTCAGATTCAGTATCATTTATAATCTCCTGAACAATCCTGGTAACACTCCTGAAATCAATCTTGCCGGTACCCATCATAGGCAATTCCTTGATCACGATAAACTGTCTTGGAAGAGCTATATTGGGTAATTCACTTCCCATCTTCTTCAGAATTTCCGTCTTATTCACCTCAATGGTAACTGTAGCTATAATTGATGCACCCTTTAGCTCATCTGCCACTTCCACGACGCAACATGACACTCCTACAGGAAGATATTTCTCAAGTGTGTTTTCCACCTTTACCAGTGACACCATTTCTCCACCGACCTTGGCAAAACGCTTAAACCTGCCGGCATGCCACAGGTAGCCTTCTTTATCCAGATAACCCATATCACCTGTATTATACCAACCGTTCACAAGGGCGTCGGCAGTCTGTTCAGGATCATCGAAGTAACCTTTCATCACAGAATCTCCCTTAA
>CAYQBZ010000228.1:0-1212 GCA_964415855.1 uncultured Rikenellaceae bacterium | reverse complement strand
AATAACCCCTGTTTCGCAATCCTCTCCGGTATCAAGATCTTCAATCTTAACCTGGACATTTGGTATAACCTTCCCGGTGCTCCCCGGCCGGTTATACTCATGTGAGTTAACAGAAATGACAGGTGATGTCTCGGTGGCACCATAACCCTCCAAAAGGGTGACCCCATGCTTTTTCTTATAACCTTCCCGCAAGGCATCCGGACATTTATCAGCACCGGCAACCATAATCCTGAGTGTTTTAAAGTCACCCGGTTCAGATTTCTGCAGATAGCCCCAGAAAAAACTGGGAGTTCCAACCATAATAGTCGGTTTTTCTTCGCGGGCAATATCACTGATGGTCTGAAAATCAAGGGGATTGGCATATGATACCATGGTCATGCCATAATAGAATACCACCCAAAGATTAACTGTTAAACCAAAAACATGAAAGAAAACAAGATTTGCCAGCAGGATATCTGATTCATTTATGTTTACATAACTCCCAAAATTTTCAATGTTTGAAGCGATATTGAGATGTGTCAGCTGAACTGCTTTAGGATCTTTCTCGCTTCCGCTTGTGAAAAGGATAGCGGCAGTATCATTCCGGTCTCCCTTATGAATACTGTTCAGGATCATATTAACGGGAAGTTTTGTTTTAAGAGCTGCTTTAATCTTTTCGCCTGTGGTCACACTGTCCATAATATCTTCAATTAAAACCATACCCTCAATAACCGGACATTTGATCTTTTCGAGGAGAGCTCTGGAAGTAATTATAGTCCTGAACTTGCATTTCTTCCGGGCATATTTTGCATTTTCCTCAGCGCCCGTTGAATAATTTATCATAACAGGTACCCGGCCGCTCATCAGGGCTCCAACGGTAGCTAGTGCGCAACCTGCTGATGTTGGGATCATTATCCCGATAAAGCCCTTGTCATATCTGCTGAATTTCGAACTCAGAATCAGGGCACCGATAAGGGCCCTTGAATAGGTAACCTTACTTCCTGTTGTTTTATCAATGATTGCAAACTTGCCGGCATGTTTCTTTGCCATACGTACAAATTGCTGATGAAGTAGCATAAATAACTGTATTAGGTATATCTGTTTATAGTGTGAGCAATATAATAATTAATTTCAAATTCCGATATCGTTGTAAAAAATTTGAAAAAATCAGATTATCCCGGGAATGATTTTGAAATGAAAAGAATT
Organism: uncultured Rikenellaceae bacterium; assembly: GCA_964415855.1. Taxonomy (GTDB): domain Bacteria; phylum Bacteroidota; class Bacteroidia; order Bacteroidales; family VadinHA17; genus LD21. The sequence continues at coordinate 27 of CAYQBZ010000228.1, read as the reverse complement.
TGTATTTACAGGCACATGATTAGCACA
>CAYQBZ010000227.1:246-5982 GCA_964415855.1 uncultured Rikenellaceae bacterium | reverse complement strand
TTAATTTAAGAAGTCAAAAATCATGGAATTCAAGCCCCAGATTGTAGCATTTTTATGCAACTGGTGTTCATACACAGGTGCAGATCTGGCCGGAACATCAAGGATGGAGTACAAAGCCAATGTAAGGTCCATCAGGGTCATGTGTTCAGGTCGTATTGAACCTACGTTTGTGCTCAGGGCCCTCACCAGAGGTGCCGACGGTGTACTTATTTGCGGATGTCATCCCGGTGACTGTCACTACCAGGAAGGGAACTACCGCTGTCTCAGGAGGTACATGCTTCTTCAGAAATACATTACTCAGATGGGAATCGAACAGGAAAGACTGAAGCTTGAATGGATCAGTGCAAGTGAAGGGAAGCAGTTTGCCGAGCTTATCAACAGCTTTACAGAGACTATAACAGAATTGGGTCCCTGCACAATTGAAGAAACTATGAAAGTTTTAACATAGATATAAATAAAATCAAAATGGAAGGATCAAAGCCAAAACTCAAACTCGCCGTTTACTGGGCTGCTGCCTGCGGAGGGTGTTGTGTGTCAGTTCTTGATGTTCACGAGAAGCTCTTCGATGTAGTAGCGGCCGCCGATCTTGTATTCTGGCCCATCGCCCTTGACATCAAATATAAAGATGTGGAAGATATGCCTGACCAGCATATTGATGTCACTCTTTTTAACGGAGCTGTTAGAAACAGTGAAAACGAACATATGGCCAGACTTTTAAGAAAAAAGAGTAAAATTCTTGTAGCCTATGGTAGCTGTGCGCATCTTGGAGGTATACCCGGACTAGCCAATTTTTCCACTAAAGAAGATGTTTTCAGACGGGTTTACGAAGAAAGCGAGTCTGTCATAAATCCTGAAAAAACAAGACCTGTTCCGGAACATAAAGTTAAAGAAGGAACACTTGAAATACCGGTGTTTTATAATGATGTCCGTTCTCTTGCTCAAACAGTGGATGTCGATTATTTTCTTCCGGGATGTCCCCCTCAAACAGAGAGACTGGTAGAAGTATTCATGGCTATCGTGACCGGAGCTGAGCTTCCGCCAAAAGGTTCCGTTGTAGGTGCTGACACAAAAGCCCAGTGCGATGAATGCACCCGCAAAAAAACAGAAAATAAGAAGATCAAAAAGTTCTATCGCCCGTGGGAGGTTATCGATGATGGAGAGACCTGCTTCCTGGAACAGGGAGTAATATGTATGGGACCTGCCACACGTGCCGGATGCGGTTACCGTTGCATAAAAGGCAACGCACCATGCCGCGGATGCTATGGCCCCACCTCCGATGTGACTGACCCCGGGGCAAAAATGATGTCAACAATTGCAAATATAATAGATGAAAAGGAACCTGAAGAGATTAAAAGGGTACTTGAAGATGTTGTCGATCCTGCAGGATTATTTTATCGCTTTAGTCTGCCATCATCATTAATTAGGAGAAACCTGTCATGAGAAAGATCACAATAGATCCAATAACCCGTCTGGAAGGTCACGGGAAAATTGAAATCTTCCTGAACGGGGAAGGCGAAGTAGCGAATGTCTATTTCCAGGTACCTGAGCTGAGGGGATTTGAGAAATTCTGTGAAGGAAGACCTGTTGAAGAGCTTCCGGCTATAGTTGCCAAAATATGTGGCGTATGTCCGGGATGTCATCATATGGCATCAGGGAAAGCTGTGGATGCCGTATTTGGTGTTGAACCCCCTCCCACTGCAAAAAAGCTCAGGGAGCTGTTTTACATGGCCCATTTCGTTCACAGCCATACAGCACACTTTTATGCTCTTGCCGCCCCCGATTTTGTAGTTGGTCCGGATGCACCGGCATCAAAAAGGAATATACTGGGTGTAATTGAGGTGGTTGGAAAGGAGATAGGTACGGAGGTCATCAAACAGCGTCGTATTGCTCAGGAGATCCAGGCTTTGCTGGGCGGCCATCAGACTTTTGTGGTGATGAATATCCCGGGTGGGGTCAGAAAAGGCCTTACGGAACCGGAAAGAGACGATATAGTTGAGAAAGCAAAGGGATTTGTGGATTTTGCAAACTTTTCACTTAAAATATTCAACGATGTTGTGCTGGGTAACAAGCAATATGTGGATATCATATTAAATGGTCCGTACAACCTTAAGCTTCACTCCATGGGACTTGTCGATGACAATAACAAGGTCAACTTCTATGATGGGAAAGTACGGGTAGTAGATACTGAAGGGAAAGAAATATGCAAGTATTCACAACCGGAATATCTCGATCATGTAGCGGAACATGTTGAACCATGGAGCTACCTGAAATTCCCCTTCCTTAAACAGATAGGATGGAAAGGATTTGTCGACGGACAAAATTCGGGATTGTATCATGCAACTCCGTTGTCGAGGCTGAATGCTGCTGACGGCATGGCAACTCCGCTGGCACAGAAGGAATATGAACGTATGTACAGCACTCTCGGTGGGAAACCCGTACACGCAACACTGGCTATGCACTGGGCAAGGCTGATCGAACTCCTGTATTCTGCGGAAAGATGCCTCGAACTGGCACAGGATCCCGACATTACCGGGACACAGCTTAGAGCCGAACTTGGGCCTATCCCCGGAGAAGGTGTCGGAATAGTCGAGGCCCAGCGAGGGACTCTCACTCATCACTACTGGACAGATGACAGGGGTATGGTAACCAAGGTTAATATCATAGTTGGGACCACAAATAATAATGGGGCCATCTGCATGTCGATTAAAAAAGCTGCTGAGGGCCTGATAAAAAAAGGAACAGAGGTAACCGATGGTATCCTTAACATGATAGAGATGGCTTTCAGAGCATACGATCCTTGCTTCTCGTGTGCCACTCACAGCCTCCCGGGACAAATGTCCATGATCCTTGAAATCCGCGATGTCAACGGGGAACTGGTACAACGCTTTGTCAGAAATTAATACCCATGATACGTGATTTAATAAGTAATCTATAAAAATATAATTATGCGAACCGGAGTCTTTTTTTGCCAGATAAACAACATCAATATGCTGAATATTGATGCCATTGCAAAGTATTCGGCAAATCTTCCAGAAGTTGAGACGGTCCGGGTTATGGGATTGAAACCTCATCCTGAGGTTGAAACCCTTGCCGGGCAGATCAAATCCAACAAACTGGACAGGATTGTTATTGCCGGAGATATGCCTGGTTATTATAAACCTGTCTTTACCAGGGCCATGGCTATGGCCGGAGGCAATACTGAAGAAATACGTCTTGCTTCATTCCAGGAACATGGTGCCAGAGGTGAATATGCAACTGACAGGGCCAAAGCAATAGTTGCCTGCGCCACAATGGGCATACCCTTCCCGCTTGTTGCAGTAACAGGAGGCAATCCTGTCAATCATGCAACTCTTATAATAGGTGGAGGAATAGCAGGAATACAATCTGCCCTCGAGATAGCAAATGCCGGTAAACAGGTATTCCTTGTAGAGCAGACCGGGACCATTGGGGGTCACATGGCTATGTTTGATAAGACATTCCCAACGCTCGATTGTGCTGCCTGTATACTTACACCCAAGATGGTTGATGTGGGACAACATGAAATGATACGCCTGCTGACAAAAGCAAAAGTAGTAGAGGTCAGCGGCAAACCTGGAGCCTATCGCATCAAGATCAGGCAGAAAGCCCGGTTTGTGGATGTCAAATCGTGTATAGCCTGCAATATGTGCGCTGATGTCTGCCCGGTAAAAGTTGAAAGTGAATTCGATGCAGGTATCTCATTAAGGAAAGCCATTTACATACCATTCCCGCAGGCAGTTCCCAATGCTTACCTGGTTGATGAGAAAAGTTGTACATACATCCAGTCGGAAGGTCAGAAGTGTGGTGTCTGCGTTAAGAAATGTCCTAAAGAATGTATCGATCTTAACGAACAGGATCATATTATAGATATTGAAGTGGGTAATATTATTATTGCTACAGGCTATGAACTTCTTGATGTCAGTAAAATAGAACAATACGGATATGGAGTATATCCGAATGTGCTTACCTCTCTTGAATTTGAGCGTCTGACGAATGCTTCAGGATCAACAGGAGGAAAGATAGTAACAAAAACCAGTCGTATAAATAAAAAGACTCAGGAGGAGGAATGGTTCTTTTCGCCTGAAGGGATGCCCCCGAAAAGTGTCGCACTTATTCATTGCGTGGGATCAAGGAGCAAAAAATATAACCCTTATTGCTCCCGCGTTTGCTGCATGTATTCACTTAAATTCGCGCATCTCATAAAAGAAAAAATCCCAAATGTCACCGTTTATGAATTTTATATTGACATGAGAGCTTTCGGAAAAGGATATGAAGAGTTTGCTGAAAGGATAAAACAGGAAGGCACATTTGTTGTCCGTGGACATTCAGCATCTGTTACCATGAATGATGGACAGATGGCCGTACGCGGAGAGGATATTTTCAATGACAGATTAGTTGAGTTCAACGTTGACATGGTTGTATTGGCTGTTGGTCTTGTGCCGGCTGAGGGTACTGAGGAACTTAGCCGTATGCTTGGTGTGGACAGGGATACCGACGGCTGGTTCTCGGAACTTGATTACAATGGCAGCCCGACCGATACCGACAAAGGAGGTATCTATGTTGCCGGTATGTGTCAGGCACCAAAAGATATACCAGATACTGTAGCGCAGGCATCTGCAGTAGCTGCAGGTGTTCTCAGCAGTCTTACAAGCGGCAAGGGTATAGGACACCTGAGCAGCATTTCCCTAAGCGAAATCGAAGAAAGAGCAAAAAAAATTCATGCAATCTAAGGAGGTCATTATGGCAATCAGAGTAAATCCAATGTTCATTGATGTTCTGGACCGTTTTGGTGCCGAAGATGTTCAACTTTGTTACCAGTGCGGAGATTGTTCCACTGTATGCCCACATGCCGATGAGATTTACAAATTCCCGCGTAAATCGATGCGATCGTTGCAGATGGGACTGGAACAGAAAATTGAAAACAGCCTTGAACCATGGCTGTGCTATTACTGCGGCCAGTGCTCGGAGCAGTGTCCGAGAGAAGCAGATCCGGGGGAGACAATGATGAGTCTGAGAAGATGGCTGATCTCCAGGTATGATTTCACAGGTATAGCAAAACAATTCTTTAAATCAAAAAGAACAGAAATACTTGCTGTCATTTTCACAGCTATCATCACAGGAATATTTCTGGTGATTTATGGATTTTCAGGTGGAAGCTTAAATGTCTATGACGGTGAGGGAGCTTTCCTTCCAAGCCCTTTTATTCACAGGTTTGACCTCACCATCGGACTGATTGTAGCATTCTTTTTGGTTGTGAATGCCATCAGGATGTGGTATTTTACAATGATAAAAGGATCCCCGTTCCCGGTACCATGGTGGCTTTATATTGTGGAAATTTATCAGCTGCCATGGCATTTCTTCACTCAGAAACGCTATGCCGAGTGTGAAAGCCAGAAGAAAACTACGTTTTTCATGCCCTGGTTCGTTCATCTGGGACTCATGCTGGGATATGTAACAATGCTAATAATCGTAATGGCCTTCATAGAAAAGTTCCAGTCAGGACCGGAAATACAATGGTCAGTACATATTTTCGGTTACCTTGCCTCTGTAGGATTGATCGTCGGAACTATCTATTTTATCAGGAACCGGTTTAAGAAGAACTATGTCCAGTATAAGAAGTCGCATAGTACCGACTGGGTTTTTGTAGTTTTGCTGTTCCTGATAGTTGTAACAGGGATCGCTCAGCATCTGCTTCATCGTACAGGTCTCCTGGTTGAG
>CAYQBZ010000227.1:0-236 GCA_964415855.1 uncultured Rikenellaceae bacterium | reverse complement strand
TATTCATCTGATGTGCGTGGTACCATGGTTACTCAGGATGCCATTCAGTAAATGGGCTCACCTTGTGTACCGTCCGCTCGCAATGTATTTTGCTGCTATTCGTAAAGATGCGCTTTTGAAACAGGAAGAAATTACTCAGTCATCACCAGTTTTTATAAAGTAAAAAAAGATGTTCATGAAAAATTGCAGAATAGGCGTATATGTCTGCATGTGCGGAACAAATATCGCCAAAATAG
>CAYQBZ010000226.1:0-5987 GCA_964415855.1 uncultured Rikenellaceae bacterium | reverse complement strand
GATGTCCTTAAACATGAACAATTCATAACAGCAAGCATAAACGAAATAGTAGAGCTGACCCTTGAGGAGAAAGACTATAATACCCACAATTTCCTGCAATGGTTCGTTATGGAACAGATTGAAGAAGAAGCATCGGTACGGACAATAATTGACAAATTACGTCTTGTCGGAAAAAATAATTTGTACGAATTCGACAGGGATATTCTAAGCCTGAGGACGCCAGCCACTTCCCAGCCTGCTCAATGAGGATACGTCTTTTTGCATTCATATTATTACTGACCTTATGCGAAGCACTGCCTTTAAAGGCACAGGAGCTGGTAAAGAATTCTTCTGTCTCCTCAGTATGTTATGCTGGCAGTAAGGTAAACAGGATCTATATTCCTCCGCCTGCTGAATTTTTCAGGAAGGGTGGATCTAAAAGTGGCGCCTCGGTTACAATATATCATTCGGGATTTCCCAGCCAGGCTGTTCCTGCCATTGAGTATGTCGCTCAGATCCTTGAATCGGTACTGCCGGCTGATGCAAAGGTGACAATAGTCGCAAAATGGCAACAAATACCAATTTCCGGTGTACTGGCCAACACAAGCATAACAGGTTATGCAGGAGGATGGGCCATTGATGCACTTGATCCCTATGCGTATTACCCTGTTGCACTGGCTGAAAAAATATTGGGGCAGAGCCTGAATGAGGATCTGACCGGAGATCTCATACTTACAGTGAACAGTGCAATGAACTGGTATATGGGAACAGACGGAAATACTGCCGTACTGGCATATGACCTGGTCACAGTTATGTTACATGAGATTTGTCATGGACTCGGATTTGTTGACAGCATGGATACGGATGGATCAGTCGGTTGGTACGGATTGAATGGAATACCTCTTATATACGATACTTTTATTGAGAATCTTGCAGGAGACAAACTGACAGATACATTAAAGTTCCAGATGGAAGGTGCTCCTTTGCGTCTGGCACTTACAGGCGGTCAGCTTTATTTTAACGGTCCGCTAATAAGTAATTACACCTCGGGTGAAAGGGCAAAATTGTGGGCTCCCATCAAATGGGATCCCGGATCAAGTGTATCGCACCTCGACGAAGATGCTACAATTGAACCAAATACTCTAATGACTCCTTTTATAGACAGGGGAGAGGCAATACACGATCCGGGGAAATATACTCTTTCCATACTTGGCGATCTGGGATGGATAAATACCAGGATAATACACGAGCCCCTGAAAGATACTGAAGAGAATCTTTCCGAAATAGGACTTACCGCTGTAATAAGGTCAGATACACTATATAACCGCGATAATGTTGGGATAGTGTATTCTCTCGACAACTTTCTGACAAGTGATACTCTGTACCTGAGTTCACTAAATTCCGATGACACCTTCCGCATAACCCTGGATGTGCCCTCTTATAATACTGAGATCCAGTATTATTTCTTTGTTGAGGATTATTTTTCACGATTGTACCGGTCTCCGTCATTATATGAATTGTTCCGCTACAAGGTTTTTATCGGGGCCGATACTGTTAAACCTGTTATATCGCATACACCGGTCGATTATTATCTTGAGACGGTCGACTCTGTCAGCTTTGTTGCCACAGCCGTTGACAACAAAGGGATAGACACGGTTTATGTTGAATATAAGATAAATGAGGGGCTCTCAAAGTATATTGGATTAAAAGCCGGGTTATCAGATACATACAGCGCTGTTTTCAGTGCAAAGCCTGAGATGCTCAGGGGAGGTGATTCAATACAGTACAGGATAATAGCTGTCGATTCGGCAAATATTCCCAATACGGCTTTTTTACCTGATTCCGGGTATTTCGTAACCGGTATTGAGGGATTAAGTTCTGTCCTGCAGAGTTATTCAACCGACTTTTCTTCGGCATCTTCAGATTTTCTCAATAATGGATTTGAGATTACGCAACCTGATGGATTCAGCAGCATGGCCCTTCACTCGGAACATCCTTACAGGAGTCCGGAGGATAACGATCTGAGCTATGATTTTACTGCTCTCCTCCGGCATCCGCTGAAATTTGATGAGTCAGGTATGTTCATCATTTTCAAGGAGGTTGTACTTGTAGAACCTGGCGAACCGGGATCAGAATACGGTTCGGACGACTTTTATGATTATGTGATCTTTGAAGGATCAAAAGACTTTGGCAAGACATGGTTCCCGCTCACAGATGGTTACGACAGCAGGTATGAATCTACCTGGGAAGATGATTATAATAACTCTGTTGTCGGATTTAATTCAACATTCACGGGAACGGAATCAATGCTTCTTAAGCACACTGTCTTTTACCGTCCGTCTGACGATATTTCAGCCGGCGATACCATGCTTTTCCGGTTCAGGTTGTTCTCTGATCCCTTTGCCAACGGCTGGGGATGGGTAATAGAAGATCTTAAGATCAATCCTCTGATTGATGCTATTGAAAAGACAGATTATGCACCTGACATCTTGTATCCTAATCCCGGAAACGGCCATATCAGGATCCGTTCTGTGATAGCCGGAAATGAGAACAGCAAGCAGTTGCACTTCAGGATATTCAATTCTGCAGGTATCTGTGTTGCTGATGATTACATAGCTCCGGGTACGGAATCACTTGCTGATATTTCGGCCTTCCCGGACGGTTTATATATCATTGTACTGTATCGTGATGACGGGATAAGAACTTATAAATACAGTCTGATCCGGTAATAAAATGAGAACCCCGCAAGAATGGCGGGGTTTTTGCATTAATTGATCTTTTGGAATTCTATATCGGAAAATTAAACTAATTTTACCGGATAAATAAAAATTAGTAAAACACCTAACAATGAGCATTATAAATAGTGTTTTAGGACTTTTCCTGGGGAACAAATATGAGAGGGACCTTAAAGAAATCAATCCTTACGTTGAAAAAATACACATTGAATTTGACAAATTACAGGATATATCCAATGATAATCTTAGAGAACTTACTGACGGGCTCAAGACAGAGATAAACGAAAGTGTTTCAGAGCTTGAAAAGGAGATTAAATCATTAAGATCAAAAGCGGAGTCGGAGGAAAATGTTTATACGAAAGAGGAGATCTACAACTCAATAGATAAACTGGAAAAACAGATTGACGAAAAGCTCGAAGAAGTTCTTGATCAGATACTTCCCAGGGCTTTTGCCATAGTAAAGGAAACAACCAGGCGCTTCAAGCAGAATGACGTTCTTGAGGTTACTGCACGACAATATGACAGGGACCTTGCCGCAGTCAGGGATAGTATAAACATTAAAGGCGATAAGGCTGTATGGAGCAACATATGGATAGCAGGAGGTAATGAGATCACCTGGGATATGATCCATTATGATGTTCAGCTGATAGGGGGGGTAGCGCTTCATAAAGGTAAGATCGCCGAAATGGGAACAGGTGAGGGTAAAACAGTGGTCGCAACATTGCCTGTATTTCTTAATGCCCTGGCGGGCAGGGGAGTACATATTGTTACGGTAAACGATTATCTCTCAAAACGCGACTCGGAATGGATGGGCCCGATTTATGAGTTCCATGGCCTTACTGTCGATTGTATAGATAAACACCAGCCCAATTCTGCAGACAGGCGTAAAGCATATAACGCGGATATAACATTCGGGACAAACAACGAATTTGGTTTTGACTACCTGAGAGACAATATGGCAATTAATCCGGAGGACCTTGTCCAGCGGAAACATCATTATGCCATCGTTGATGAGGTCGACTCAGTTCTGATTGATGATGCGCGTACCCCGCTGATTATTTCCGGGCCAACTGCAAAAAGTGACACACAACAGTTCGATGAGCTGAAACCGAAGGTGGATAAGCTTGTAAACGCTCAGAAAAGACTTGTTACCCAGGTTCTTGCAGATTCAAAAAAGCTCATCTCCGAAGGTAAGAATGATGAGGGAGGCTTGTTGCTGCTGAGAGCATTCAAGGGACTTCCGAAAAACAATGCTCTCATTAAATATCTGAGTGAGGAAGGAAATAAATCGTTGTTGCTGAAGACAGAGAACTTCTATATGCAGAATAACAGCAAGGAGATGCCTAAAGTGACTGATGAGCTTTATTTTATCATCGACGAAAAAGCAAACTCTATAGAGCTTACTGAAAAGGGACTGGACCTTATCTCTGACTCTGTAGAAGACGCCAGCTTTTTTATCCTTCCTGATGTCGGTTCAAAGATTGCTGACATTGAGAAATCTGACATTACCGACAGGGAGAAGCTTAAGATCAAGGATGAGCTGCTTCAGGATTATTCCGTTAAATCGGAAAGAGTACATACAATGACACAGCTTCTGAAAGCGTGGACACTTTTTGACAGGGATACGGAATACATTGTGGTGGACAATAAAGTAAAGATTGTAGATGAGCAGACCGGCCGTGTACTGGAAGGACGCCGCTATTCCGACGGGCTCCACCAGGCTATCGAGGCCAAGGAGAATGTTAAGGTTGAAGCAGCCACACAGACATATGCCACAATAACCCTTCAGAACTATTTCAGGATGTACCATAAACTGGCTGGGATGACAGGTACCGCCGAGACAGAAGCCGGTGAGCTCTGGGACATCTATAAGCTGGATGTGGTGGTCATCCCTACTAACAGACCTATAATAAGGTTCGATCGCGAGGACCTGGTTTACAAGACAAAAAGGGAGAAGTATAATGCTGTAATTGATGAAATAGCTGAAATGAACAGGCAGGGAAGGCCGGTACTTGTAGGTACCACATCTGTTGAGATATCCGAATTGCTGAGCCGTATGCTCAAGATGAAAGGACTGAAGCACAATGTTCTGAATGCCAAGCTCCACCAGAGGGAGGCTGAAATAGTTGCTGAAGCCGGGAAGACAGGAACCATAACGATTGCAACAAATATGGCCGGTCGGGGCACGGATATAAAGCTTACAGAGGAAGTAAGGAAAGCAGGCGGGCTGGCTATTATCGGGACTGAGAGGCACGAATCGAGAAGAGTTGACAGGCAGTTGCGGGGAAGGGCCGGAAGACAGGGAGATCCTGGATCCTCACAGTTCTTCGTTTCCCTTGAGGATGAACTGATGAGGCTCTTCGGATCGGAAAGAATATCAGGTATTATGGATAAGCTGGGACTGAAGGACGGGGAGATGATTCAGCATCCTATGATATCGAAGTCAATCGAACGGGCACAGAAGAAAGTTGAGGAAAATAACTTCGGGATTAGGAAACGGCTACTTGAATATGATGATGTGATGAACTCACAGAGAGAGGTGATCTACAAGAAAAGGAAGCATGCCCTTCTTGGTGAAAGGTTAAGCGTTGATATCGCCAATATGATGTTTGATGTTACCGAGAACCTGGTGGACCTTTACCATGGTGATGGTGATTTCGAGAGTTTCGATTTTGAACTTATTCGTTCGTTCTCAATGGATTCACCGGTACCTGAAGAGGATTTCAAGAAGGTAAGCTCAAATGAGGTGACCGACAAAGTCTACGAAAAGGTGCTTGGTACTTATAAACGAAAAGTAGAGACAATATCTGCACAGGCTTATCCTGTCCTGAAGGATGTTTATGAAAGGATGTCAAAGGTTTACGAGAATGTTGTTGTTCCAATATCTGACGGGGTAAAGGTCTTCCAGGTAGTGACCAATCTGAAGGCCACTGCTGAATCAGAAGGAAAAGAGCTTGCAAAAGCCTATGAGAAAACGGTTGTACTTGCTTCGATAGATGACTCATGGAAGGAACATCTGCGGGAAATGGATGAGCTCAAGCAATCTGTACAGAATGCGACCTACGAGCAGAAAGATCCATTGCTGATCTATAAATTTGAGTCATTCGATTTGTTCAAAACAATGATCAATAAGGTGAATAAAGATGTTGTGAGTACCCTTATGAAGGGTCATATACCAACACAGGATCCTGAGCAGGTTAAGGAAGCCCAGAGAAGACGTCAGGTTGATATGAGCAAGCTGAAAACATCAAAAAGCGATTTTTCCCAGTATAG
>CAYQBZ010000225.1:0-5987 GCA_964415855.1 uncultured Rikenellaceae bacterium | reverse complement strand
CTCTGGTACGCACCATTGAGTTTCTGCCCGGGAAAAGTCCGTATAAAAAGGAATATCTTAATACTTTAAAAGAGATGTTTGAAGCACTGGTGCCTCTCCAGCGGGAAGACGGATTCTGGAATGTCAGCCTTATGGATCCCACTCATTTCGGAGGGAAAGAACTTACAGGGACATCACTGTTTGTATATGGTATGGCATGGGGAATAAACGAAGGTGTAATTAATAAAAGGACCTATCTGCCTGTAGTAGAAAAAGCATGGAATGCACTGGTTACCGAATCACTCCATCCGAACGGCTTTCTCGGGTATGTGCAGGGAACAGGCAAGGAACCCAAGGACAGCCAGCCTGTTGGCTATGATATTGTTCCGAATTTCGAGGATTTTGGACTTGGTTGTTTCATGCTTGCCGGGTCGGAGATGTATAAGCTCACCAAATCCATGGAGCCAAAAGTCAGGGAGAGAAAAGCAGAGAAACTAGAAGAACAGAAGGAAGACAGGAGAAGTAAGAAATAATAAAATATTTTCCTGCAGATTTCGCTGATTCTCGCAGATTAAAATATACGGCTATTTGTATTTCTTCATAGCTGATATGGTCACCGGCCCAATAAGCCCCGATTCCCTTGGCTGCCATTCCGATGCATCGAATATCCCGTTCTTATTATTCTCACGCAGCCTGGCTGCAAAATTGACATTGTAAAATCTCTTCCATTCAACCTTATTACGGTCGAGATAGGCAATCCGGTTGGCCATCAGGTTCGATACCTTTATCTCAAGAGTGTTAACTGCTTTCATATCCTTCCTGTCAATCAGTACCCTGAAATCAGGACCTATCATGACAGCTATTTCTTTCCCGTTGAGTATTACCCTGGCACTGTTGCACACTCTGCCAAGATCGAGTGACCATGCATCAGCTTTTCCTGCCGGTTTTTTAAAAGTTAATTTATATGCAGCGGTTCCAGAGAAGTCTTTCACCTCATCACCACCGAGATCTGTCCATGAAGCAAGCGTCGATATCTCTTTTGTGGCAGGCAGGGCAGGCCCGCCTTCAATAAAGGCAACACTCCATTTACTTTTCAAATCGATGGGTGCGGAAAGAGGATCAAAATACTGGTAAGGCTTTCCGGATATCTTCCTGTCAAAAGTGCGAACGACAGCTGATTCACCCTGAGATAACCGTAAATATACCTCAGATATACCATTCGTTCCCGAACGCTTCTCCAACAATCCGTATTTTTTACTCATCGGATTGAAAACAGCAACTGAAGCTGCTTCTTTTGTTATTGGCAGCCATCCGTCGAATACTTTTTCAGACTGGTTTTTAATAAAATAGCAGTATCCGTTGTCCAATTCTCTCCTTATGAAATCAATATTGGAGTCAGTCATTGTTTCACGGCTGATCCCTGTATAAGCCATAAGTTTATCGATGTCATCACCCATGCAGATTGTACCCTCACCGATCTGTGCGAGCAGGATGCCATTATCGGCTGAAGGTTTAAAAACCAGAGACTCCTTCATCCGCTGGAATGCTTCGTTTTTATCTTCAAGATCTGCCCAGCCGGCAATATTTTCAGGTATGTTACCAAGAAATATTATCCTGGCTCCATCATTTGCGAACCTGAGTATCTTAGTGAATGTTTCAAGCGGGATATACTTACAACCGGGCAAAACAAGAGTTTTATATTTGTTTCCTTCGGTGATCAGCAGTTGATCTGAAACCTCAGTATTTTTGATCTGGAGGTCAGAAATATAGTCAAAGGAATAACCTTTCCCGAGCATTGTTTCAGCTCCTGTTTTGAATGGTGTTCCGTTATAGGCCTGGCTTATGGCATCAAAATGCTCAAGCATGCCCCTGCCATAATCAGCAAAACGGTCGAAGATCGGGAAATAGAGGAGCACATCATTATCGGGCCTGCCGGATTGCAGGAAAGTCTGGACATGTGCCACATAACTGTTCAGGGCAGGAAAGTCATTCCAGAAACTATTGGAAGGTGTGAATTCAACAGCCGCATAGAACAGGAACCCGGGCCATGGTTCATCCTGAGGAGAGAAGCAGGTCCCATGGTAAGATATATGGTTGATCCCGCCCAGGAAGAACTGATCAACGGCAGTTTTTACATCGGCAAGTGCAGAGGTGAAATGTTCGCCCAGCCATGTTGCTGCTTCACAGGAAGCATAAAGCTTGCCGGTTACATTAGCGGCAGAAGAAGCAAACTTAAATCGTGTTATCTCGTTTCCTTCAGTTTCGGGTATATCAGTTGCTGCGTACAGGTCAAGGATATTTCCCGGAGAACCATGAGCCTGGTTCCTGGTTGTCTTGCCCTGCTTATGAGCCCATGCTGTCCAGTGTTCAGTGAATTTCTCAAGGATGAGATCAGAAATGGTCTGCCTGTAGTCTGATAAAACCCGGGCATTTTTTTCCGGATCGTCTTTTCTGAAAAGTGCAGGAAGATACATTCTCAGATCATATCCCCTTCGTAAATAGAATTCGTTGAAGAGGTCGTTCGTCCAGTCCGCCTGACCCGAGGCATCATCTACCTCGTAGGAGTCGTTGAAGTAACCACGCAGATATTCAATATCATAATTCCTGAAGATATTGTCGAAATGCTTTAGGAAGTTATCAATTGCCTGTCCCGAGAAGTGATCTATCACCAGTCCTTCGCCTCCCGGACCTGCTCTTTCGGCCATTTTCCCGTGCCATCCTTCAAACAGCGCATATAATGTCCAGTTTCCTTCAGGAGCCACCCAGTCAAGATTCCCGGAAGACGTAACCCTTCCGGTCAGATTGACTATTTGCCCGGAATCGGAATATGCCATAAGTACCTGCAAAGGCAGCGGTTTCTCAAAGCGTATCTGGTCAAGGGCATAGAGCTGAAGGTCCTTGTTGAGGCTTATCGGATCAATAAGCTTTGTTATATCCGGTCTTAGTCCAACCGGTCGTACAAGTGCTTGCTGTATGAACTCTATCTTTTCGCCTAATGTTTCTCCCTGCTTAAGGGAATATGTCTTATAATTGACATCCTTGCTTGCATCTGCCGGATCCACCCAGGGGCCACCGAACGGCCATCCCGAGGCATTGGCCAGATCAATGCCGAGCTTAAGCCTTTTACCTTCTTTCAATGTATAAGTAAACATGTCCATCCATTTGGGCGACAGGTAGTTGATGAATTTATCCTCTTCACCTTTCACACCATATATCACAGTTACTTCCAGGCCTCCGAGACCTGCTGCCTGATACTTCTCCATGGCAGCTGTGAGGTCAGGTTCCGTCACGATACTCCCTGGCCACCACCATCGGGTCCATGGTTTGTTTTCACTTGTTATCTCCGGCCATGACAGCTGCTGGGCAGCACATACCTGGGTCAACAATAAAATAAGTAATGAGAATCTTTTTATCATATTATCTTTCTTTTACTATGTATTCAGTTTGCTCCCCATTCCCAATGCCTTGTTCCGCCGTAGCGGTTAACAGGTGCAGAAGGGAGCTTAATCATTCACCTTATCAGAGCCCCTTTAGGGAGTTGGGGGCAAAACAATCACCGGTGAATGAGGACTTAATGGCAGACTAAAGGTCCCGAACGGATCGGGCTTTGCAGGATCATATCCGGGCAGACCTTTAACAAGATATTTCTTAATGCCAAGCTTATTTTCCCTTATTCCTTCAATAATGCACTTTGCCAGCTGATAGGCGCCGTATGAATTAAAATGAGTGTTGTCATTCAGAGCATTCGGCTCACCCGGAAAAGAGTTTGCCGGGTAGATCACAAACGCCTTTTTTGAGTTCTCAGGTCCCAGTGCCTCATATAATGTTTTTGTCATGCCGTTCAGATCGATAAAGGGTACATTCATTTCCACAGCAACCTTCCGGGCGGCATCGGGGTAATCCAACAGAGAGTTGGTTGTCTTTCCGTCATCGCCGAAGGTGCGCCTGTTGGCAGGAGAAACTATGACCGGAATGCCACCTTTTTTCCTTGCCTCAGTTACAAAGAGCCGCATCCGTCCGGAATAGGATTTGTAAGCACCGTCATCAGGACCTTTTTCCTTCATATCGTTATGCCCGAATTCTATAAACAGGTAGTCGCCAGGCTTCATTAAGTTCAACACTTTCTTCAGACGGTTTGAAGAGAGGAAGCTGCCAAGTGAAAGTCCTGATTCAGCATGATTGGCAATGGCTATTCCCGGCTTAAGAAATCTTGGTATCATCTGACCCCACGATGCCCACGGATCATCATCCTGGTCAACAACAGTTGAATTGCCTGCCAGGAAAATGGTCACTGCATCATCTGCTCTCGTGATTTCCAAAGCACAAATACACGGTCTTATGTCAGAGAACTCGAAAGTCATCTTATTGTCCCAGTCAAGCTTATATAACTCTCTTGGTTTTTTAATTACTTTCTCATCAGTACCGGCTATTTCAGGCACACGGATATTTATTGTGGACGTCAGTGTTGCAAATTTCCCCGGGGAAGTAAGGATTTTCTCAAAGATCAGACGGCGCGATTCCGCCCTGACGGTTGTCTGGGTAGTTCTTTCCTGATCACCTGTGATCACCTTTATATTATAGTTTCCTTCCGGGATGAGGACAGAGAAAATAAATGGCAGGTCCCCTGTTACGAATCCACTGGTAAGCGGTTTTTTCCCGTTGCGGTCCACGGCCACAGGCCGGGTCCCAAAGTCAAATCCGTACCCGGTCTCTTCAGAATAGACTACCGTTGGATCAACTCTTATATAGCCGGGAACTTCTTTAGTGCCAAAGGTGAATTTAAAGTCTGTTTTCTGCTGAGCTGACAGGGTCTGAGAAAAGAGTAAAAAGAATGAGATTATACATTCAGTAATTTTCATATAGATTTAATCCGTTTATAAAACGTATTTATTATAATTCAGAATATTAACGGTAATTACGCCAATCTGCATCCAAAGGGTAAAACATAACTGCTGCATCATTTATCACAACCTGGTAACTTTTTATAAGTTTGATCATTTCTGCTCCGGCAAGGATAACCGGGCCATATCCATGTGCGGCAGCTACATTTACAGGGCGGTTATAATAGAATGCAGGATCGAAGCTCATTCCGGTACCAACACAGGTTCCTTCAACCTCGCCCTTGCTGTTTACTTTAGTCTGAACTGCATTCCAGCCAAGCACCGCCATCGGGCCGTGTGCCCGGGCATCAATCCAGCCCATGTTTATGGCATGTGCTATACAATAGGTAAAGATAGCGGTGGCGGATGTTTCAAGGTATGAATCATTCCTGTTTATTAACTGGTGCCAGAAACCGGTTCCCGACTGATAGGAGGCAAGCCCTTCAATATGACTTCTCAACTGGTCGAGGATTTCAGGCCTTGCAGGATGATCTGCCGGTAAGCCATCGAGCAGTTCGGTCATGGCCAGTAAGGCCCAGCCATTGCATCGCGCCCAGTAAAATTCGGGGTGAGGATCCATGCCCTGAATCCAGCCGTGCATGTAAAGACACTTATCGTCGTTAAACATTCTTTTTGAAAACTGCAGGATCTGTTTACATGCATCATCGAAATACTTCCTTTCCCCGGTCAGCTTGCCCATCTGTGTCAGTGCAGGAACACTCATGTACAGGTCGTCGAGCCACAGGGCATCAGGTAGCGGTCTGTTACGGGCCAGTGTACCATCATACAGGCGATACTGGATGTTTGATATATAATTGATGTAATTGTCAATATATGAGCGTAATACAGGTTTTCCTCCTGAATTCAGTGTTTTTATCATGGCGGCACACATCGACCCGGCATCATCCAGTGCACGCGGATCGAGCACCGACCTGACAGGATTGTTATTCTGGAGACTGGCAGCTGGAACCGATTTAAAATAACCTGCCACGTCACAGATCAGGTTTATACGTTTTACAGTATAGTCCTTAAATTTCGGATCGCCGGTTATTTCACTGGCAGTAAGCATCGCACCGTATACAACTCCCCATTCGTAACTTATAAGCCTGAAAACACCAGGTTCAAAAA
>CAYQBZ010000224.1:0-6005 GCA_964415855.1 uncultured Rikenellaceae bacterium | reverse complement strand
AGTTCAACATTACATGGTCCACACCAGGCAGCAAAAAAGTTGATCATTGTAATCTTGCCTCGTGATTTACTGATGTCTATAGTTTTGCCGTCAATTGTTTTGCAAATGAATGTGGGCGCCTGGGATCCGACTTTAATTAATGTCGCTGGATCAGTTTGAGCAACTGAGATAGTGACAGCTATTAGGAATAGTGATAAAGATGCAGCTAATTAATATGAATGAAGTCCGCCAGGTGCCGACCAATTAAGGATCCGCCATACGGTACCTCAAACAGCCTCTTTACGTTCCGTTTTTCAACCCTTCTTCGTGTCTGATTGTACGGATAATTTCATTATTAAAATACTGAGATTAATAATGAGATGCAAATTACTTTTCACAGGCAAAGGTCTGATACTGTCCTTTCCTCCAGGCAGGTTTGGATATTGTAGTAGTGGATATTCTAAAAAGACATGGAAAATCAGTACGGGATCTTAATAAAGATGAGTAGTCAGTAAATTATGGAATTGTCTGTTAGTATATTATATCATATATTTAGGGGACAATATTAGCTCAGACTATTAAATTTACTGTAAATCAAAAAACTGAAGACTATGAGATTATTAGCAGTATTTTGGCTAATCCTGATACTGGAGGGCCCGGTAATGAAAAATGCCCCTGGTCAGGATACCAGATCTCCCGTTGCTGTTGCACCTTCTGACTGGGTCGATCCCTCAACGGGTCACCGTATCATCCGGCTGTCACCGGATTCCGGGGGATCAAGTCTTTATTTCCATCAGCACACATACACTCCCGAAGGAGATAAGATTATTATCGATACACGTGACGGGATTGCCACAGTAGATCTTACCACGCTCGGGGTATCACCTCTGAAGGTTGAGATAGTGGTTCCAGGTATCCGTAATGCTTTAGGAACTGCCTGGAGCACCCGCGATGTATATTTTTTCCGTGGTAATTCGCTGATGGCAGTTAATCTTGATACCAGGACTGAGCGCAAGGTGATAGATTTTCCCCCTCAGGTGGGCCGTGCCCGGTCCAATATAGCTGTCAACATGAACGAAACACTCGTCTTCGGAGTATGCGCCGATCCGGAAGGCAGAACAATTCCCCGTACTCCGCCCCCCGATGGCAACGGCGGAAGTCTGCAGGCGAACTGGGCATCGGGTACTCCTAAGATGATATATACAATAAACACCAAAACAGGTGAGTTCAAAGTAATTCATCGCGAGAATGACTGGACGAATCACCTGCAATGCTCACCGACCGATCCCCTCCGGATTATCTTCTGTCACGAAGGACCCTGGCATTTCAACGACCGCACCTGGACCATCAGGGCCGATGGATCACCTCCGCTTCTTTTGCACGAACGAACAATGAATATGGAAATTGAGGGGCACGAGTTCTTCGCTGCCGATGGCAAGAGCGTGTGGTATGACTTACAGACACCAAAATCAGGTGTATTCTGGCTCGCCGGGGTAGATCTGCTTACCGGGCACCGTACCTGGTACAACCTCGAACGCAATGAATGGTCCGTGCATTTTAACCGCTCGCCCGACGGGAAGCTCTTTGCCGGTGACGGAGGCGGACCAAACAGCGTTGCTGCATTCACGATGGACAGGCAGCGACTCGATCCCCCCGGCAACGGACAATGGATATATCTATTCCACCCTGTAATGACTACCGGTAATTCGGCGCCTGTAATGGCGGACGGAAAAGTGTACGGTAACGACAGGAATCTGATCGATGTGGGCTATTTTAAAAGCGAACGGCTGGTCGATCTGTCAAAGCACGACTACGGGCTTGAGCCAAATCTTACCTTTACCCCCGATGGAAAGTGGATCATATTCCGCTCCAACATGCATGGGACCACTCATACCTATGCTGTTGAAGTGGCTAAAACAAGTAGATAAACTAGTTGTAACAGGTTTTATTTCAGTAGCTTAAATGCATGGCTCCACCTGTTCTCCCTTATCCCCGGGATGCACCATAATATGCACAGGGGTTCAATCGCACGTGCCGATTCGGCATTACCCATATCCTCCGGCTCCCAGCCAACTTCTTCGAGGAGAGCTGACACCTCCCTCTTTGAATCAGGATCATTTCCACAGATAAACATCGTGGGTTTTGCGGCAAAACCGGGATCGACCATCAGTGCATTGCCTACGCTGTTGAAGGCTTTCACGAAATTTGCTTTCGGCGCAGTCTTCTGAAGTCTTTCCATCAGGGAATCGTCGAGCGTGGTGAAAAACTGTATCACTCCGTTAACAGGAGGCTTTTCCGCAATGGGATTTGTTGCATCGATCACCGTCTTGCCATTTATTTGCGGCGCCAGCGAGCTTACCACCTCTACAGCTATGCTGCCCTTCACTGCAAGAATCAGTATTTCGCCGAATGCTGCTGCGTCCTTAAATGAACCGGCAATGGTCCCGGTCCCCTCTGCAACCTTTTTCCTCTTAGTCTCATCGCGTGAACTGACCATTACCTGGTAACCATGTATTTTCAATCCTGTTGACAGGGCTGCGGCTACCACACCTGAACCAATAATTCCTATTTTTTTCATTGCTCTTTTTAATATTATAACAAAAGTAGCATGGTTATTGTTTCAGCTCTTGCCCATATTCCAGCGCCCAATTAGGCAGTGCCAAATTACTGCGCATCCGAATTACGGCCGAAGGCCAAATTACAATGAATCACCTGCGTCGCCACGGAGTAATTAATTTATTATCAGTGTAAGTAATCGTGTAAAGAGTAAGGCTGTGGCAGTGGCATCGCCAATTGCAGTATGTCTTCCCCTGACTTCAATCCCAAAAAGATCAAAGGCATCATCAGACGATACGGTTTTCTGTTTTATGTGTCCTGCAAGGTACAGGTAATGGAGGATGGAAGATGTATCAATTATCCTGTGAGAGAAGTAAAGGCTGAAATCCCTGTTATTCCCGGAAAAGAAAGATCTCAGGAAACTGATGTCAAAATGGACATTATGACCGGCCAGTGTTATTTTTCCCTCCCCGGGAAAATGTTTGCTGATAAACTGCAATATCTCTTCGATAGCCAGGGAAGGAGGAATTGCCGTAAGCTTATGTTGTTCAATATCAATCCTGTTAACAGATAATGCTTCTTCAGTAACAGAGAGTATCCCGTCATTGATGAGTATCTCCCGTGAATCGATGATCTCCCTGTCTTCCCAGACGACCATTGCTAACGACAGCAGCGAGTGTCTGTCCGTATCCAGTCCTCCTGTCTCCGTGTCAATAAATAACAACCTGTTTCTCATTGCTGAAGTGTTTATTTTGTAATTGACAAAGATAGGTTTAATAATAGTTCCTGTATTTCTGCTACTGCAATGCCCGGTCAGTCACATACGCAAGATATGCCATTTCATTGGTTAAGAATATGTTAGCCTGCGTATGCACGGTGAGCTTTTGTTTGGGAGGCAGGGGACAAATTTTTCTATGCTGAATGTCAATTTTTATCTACCCAGAAATCAGGTTTCCTTATGTCGCCTGTCTCCTCACAATTTGCACATTCCGGTCGGACAAATACCAGCTCATATAAAGAATTATCAACATAAACAGGTTTAATGAATATCCAGTCATTAGTAATACAAACCGTCCGGTACAAAACGTCAAATCCCCTGTCTTCATAATGAAACAGATCCGCTTCTATTGGCACACATGAGGACTGATAATTCGGTAAGCGGAAATTTACAATATCATCTAAAGAAATGAATATCCTTTTTTGTTTCACTGCCGAAACTTCAAAATAACCATGAACCTTTTAGCCTGGGAACATAAGGATCGATGCATGTGCAGATTATCACAGCAAGTGTACATACGATCCCAATTCTAAGTGTTTTCGACATCGGCATCCACAGGTATCCAGTAAGATATCCTAAATATAATATTTCTTCATGATTATTGTACCGGGACTTTTTATTGCAGGAAATTTGGCCGTGCAGGGTCGTGTAATCCTTCGATCGTGCACTCTTGCCGTCCTGATCTTTGTAAGCATGCTGATGATAGCTGGATGGACACATCCTGTAATCACCACGAGTCCTTTCTGATTTTCAAGTTTTGTATTACTGGTCACTTAACCGGCATCCTGTGAGGAACAGGATGATTAGTATTGTTATTGTTTTCTTGGCGTTATGGATTAGGGATACAAGTTATGAAATTCTTTGTTAAATTAACGGTTTGATATATTGAACAGTATTATTCTGATTATTGTTATTACGGATAATCGGCTTAATATTTGTCAGAGCAGATTAATGACAATTTTCTATTATGGATATATTTCCTGTTAAAAACCAAAAAATCAAGTGAAATGAACAAATTATTAGTCGCAGCCGTTATTGCTGTGTCAGCAGTAAGCTGTACTTCTTCCGGTGTAAAGGAATCTGAAGCTGATGAGGCGAAATATCCCGCTTTTAATATAAAGAACATGGATACTGCGATTAAACCCGGTGATGACTTTTACGATTATGTCAATGGGACATGGAGAAAGGATCATCCTATTCCTGCTGATAAAAACGCAGTCTCGGTCTTTGATGAACTCAGCGACAGGAACAGGGATCAGATAAAGGAGATCGTGGAGCAAGCTGCCTCTGATAAGGATGCTGAACCTGGCAGTATAACCTGGAAAATAGGTGCATTCTATAATTCGGGAATGGACAGTGTATCGATAGATAATGAGGGGATCGAACCTGTCAGGTATCTTTTCAATAAGATTGATTCAATTACGAATATAGCTGAGCTGCTGGATTTTGCAGCTTATCTCCAGTCCTGTCAGGCAGGAACCCTCTTCAGGTTGTATTCGGCCCAGGATTCAAAGAACAGCTCCAGTGTTATCGCAGGCTGTTCCCAGGGCGGACTGGGTTTACCCGACAGGGATTATTATTTTAACGATGACGGACCTACCAGAAAGATCAGGGAGGACTACCTGGCGCATCTTGCAAAGATGTTCACTTTGCTGGATGATGATCCGGGGGCAGCAGCTGAGCACGCTAAAACCGTTATGGGAATAGAGACCCGGCTCGCAAAGGCATCGTTTACCAGGATAGAGAACCAGGATCCGCAGAAAACATATAACAAGCTTACCCCTGAGGGATTAAGCAAGCTTGCACCGGATATAAACTGGAAAGCTTATTTCGTAAACACAGGATATCCCGACATAGAGGAAATAAATATACGGCAGCCGTCTTTTTTCGCAGAATTAAGCAGGATGATGAAAACTGTTCCGGTGGAAGACTGGAAAACATTTCTGCGCTGGCATCTTATAAGTGATCTTGCGCCATACCTGGGTAATGATCTTGCAGAAGAAAATTTTGATTTTTATGGGAGAAAATTGTCGGGGCAGGAGAAGATGAGTCCCCGGTGGAAAAGGGTGATGGATGAGACCAGCGGTGATCTCGGAGAATTGATCGGCCAGTTGTATGTGAAGAAATATTTTCCTCCTGAAGCCAGGCAGAAAATAACGGACCTTGTAATGAATCTTAAAAAATCGCTCCGTCAAAGAATAGAAGACCTTACATGGATGGGGCCTGACACAAAGGCAGAAGCCATAGCAAAGCTCGACAAGATGGGAGTGAAGGTAGGTTATCCTGATAAGTGGCGCGATTATTCGGGCCTGGAGATCAAGTCTCAGCCCTATGTTCTCAACGTGCTTAATTCAGGTGAATTCGAGTTTCGTTATAATATGGATAAAATCGGTAAACCAGTCGATCCGGATGAATGGGGCATGACTCCCCAGACCGTAAATGCTTATTATAGTCCAAACAGGAATGAGATTGTCTTCCCTGCAGGAATACTTCAGCCACCGTTCTTTAACGTGAATGCTGATGATGCAGTCAACTATGGAGCAATAGGTATGGTTATCGGACATGAAATGACGCATGGATTTGATAACATGGGAAGGCAATTTGATAAGGACGGGAATCTGCGTGACTGGTGGACTAAGGAAGACTCAAAAGCATTTGAGGAGCACACAAAGATACTTGTGGACCAGTATAA
>CAYQBZ010000223.1:0-6014 GCA_964415855.1 uncultured Rikenellaceae bacterium | reverse complement strand
ATTGTGAAAGCTACATTTGATTTTACATCATCAAGAGAAAAAACACAAATTGAAGAGCTTCCAGATATAAAGCAGGACCTGAAACCTCAATTGCAGTGACATAAAGTAAATTTGAAATACGGGAAATTAAAAACCGGTCAGGCATCTTATTCCCTGCTTACGTGAAGATTCAGGTCATCCGGCCGGTTCATGGCCATTGATCTGGCTACAGTCGAAGGAAAGTATCCGGATAATATTTAGAGGTATTTCCTGTCTTCTTCAGGTACTTCAAAATATTTATTGTAGATCTTCACATCAGGGCCTTTTTCCTCCTCCACAACATTATCCCTTATCTTGTAAGTGCAATTTTCGCCGGCAATACCTGAGAAGTAGATATTGTATTCTTTCCCCTTTTCATCTATCATTATAATTCTTACAAGGTGAAGATATTTCATACTGTTAAGCTGGGCTGAACATATCGGACAGGTATAAATATATTCTTCACCTTCCTTTATCTGGAATGAAGGGTGCGTGGTTTTAGTATAGTTACCGATCTCAGAATTCAGTAAGACCAGACCTTTTTGTGTACGATCCTTTAAATTTGCTGCAGCAAGTACAATAGAAGTTTTAACTTTGAGATGACCTCTGCACACTTTGCACAAATATTCATTATCCATAATAAGCCTCCTGTTTTGTAATCAGATTATATTTTCAGAACTTTTATTCCAAGATACGAAATATTTTTATGTGCCTTATGATTACTGTTATTTTTTTCACAGAATATTCAAATGCGAATAAAATTGTCACCTCGGTGTTGTGTGAGTCTGTACAAAACCTGTGAAAAAGGCCTTTGCATTAAGCCCGAGTGTCTGTGTCCTGTAACCTCCTTCCTGTACAACAAGAGTGGGCAGGTGTAATTCACCTATCATTCTCCCATTCTGTTCAAAATTGCTTTTAACTAATTTCCATGTACCTGTCGGATCCCCTTTGGCCGTATCGAGTCCCAGCGCAACGATTAGATAGACTGGTTTAAAGTTCTTAATCCGGGCAAGTGCTCTTGCGAGAGCTTCCCTGTACTTATCGTAAGATATCTCTTCATCAAGGGGAATATTGAGATTAAAACCAGATCCTTCATCTTCTCCCGTCTCATCCCTGAAACCGGAAAAATAAGGGTAAGCAAATGATGGATGGCCATGTATTGAAACTGTCAGCACATCGTTCCTGGTATAAAAGATTTGTTGTTGACCATTCCCGTGGTGATAATCTATGTCGAGGATAGCAACCTTCCCGAATCTGCTCAGGTAATCGGCAGCAATGGCATTATTGTTAAAATAGCAGAAACCTCCGAAAACAAATCTTTCTGCATGGTGTCCCGGAGGGCGGGTCAGGACATATGCTGCTTTTGTACCTGATAGAATTTCATTTGCTGCTGTAAGGGTACAATTGACTCCGTTCTTTGCTGCCAGAAATGCATTCTTATTAAGCGGGGTAAATGAATCGATGCAATAGTATCCTGCTCTTACTGAAAGTTCTATGGGAGGCCTTGCACCGTTTCGTATCGGAAATACGTAAGGGTAGATTGACTTTCCCGGTGGAAGATTGGCACATACTTTCTTGAAATATTGAACATAGCCACGGTCGTGGATATTTAATATGTGCTTCTCAGGAAATTCTTCCACTGTTCCTTGTCTGAATATGCCAAGCTTATCAAGTTCCGCTTTTATCTGGGGTATTCTCACCGGTGCTTCAACATATCCCCTCTGACGTATATGGTGAATGGAATGTTTGTCGTTAATGATCCAGAAGATAAGGTTTTTTTCCGATAAGTATGTTCTGAATTCATCCGGCCTCTCTTTTTTCCGGTACCTGAAGGGACGTATTGTTACAGGGTCATCTTTTATGCTGTTCACAACCGCCCGGATATATTTTTCCGGGCAATAATCCCCGTATATTCTTTCAAGGATTGCCCTGACTATCTTTCTTGCTTTGGCACGGGGCAATGTTGTCCGTAAACCAAGTCCGTCAAAAAGCAGGTATGGGGGGCAGTCATCTTCCGGCTTAACAACTGTTTCGTAAAGGGTATTTATAACAGGTCTGGCACCAAACTTCTCGTAGAAGGCAAGCCTCTTTTTATTCTGTTCCAGGTGTTCCTGGTTCCTGCATAATGCAGGATCGTCAGGCAAGCATTCAAAGAAGAGCCCGATTGCTCCGAGAGCCTCTGTCTCTTCCCTGATTCGCTGGTAGAGAGCTCCACCCAGTCCTGATGAAGTCCTGCCCGGTGAAGCTGCAATAAAATCGAGGAAGCAAAACTCAAGGTCAGGCATATATTTCATTATAGCAAAACCCAGGATTGTTTCATGGATATTCTCTGCAACGAACAGGTTTGACTGGTACCTGAATTTGATCGGATTAATAAGCTGTTCATCAAGGATCTCTATTTTTGACTGCCAGACGTCAGGGAACTGCTTTGAGAGGATATTTTTTACATGCCGCATCGCGGCGCTGTTTGATACCAGATAAGGATTCGAGATCTTGCGGATTCTGAGCATTCAAATAAAGTACTTAAATTCTATCATGTTTTCCGGTCTATTTCCTGAGATGAACAACTCTTTGTGGAAATGGAATTGTGATTCCACTTTTGGCAAATTCATCAAATATTTTAATTCTGATCTGGCTTTTGATATTTTCAACTCTGAAGATCTCATTAGACCAGAAGAGTAAGAGAAGGTCAACGGATGAATTGCCGAAATCTATAAGCCTCACAAAGGATTTGGGGTCTCTCAGCACCAATGGGTGATCATCTGCAACAGTTTTCATGATACTCATTGCTTTGTGTATATCACTTGAATAATCAACCCCGACCTGTATTTCGAACCGTGCAGTTTCTTGGCCGTGAGTCCAGTTAATTAGCTGACTCCCTGTAAGTGTTGAATTCGGAAGTATGATGGTTTTATCATCACGGGCAAGAACACTTGTGGTCCTCATATTAATTCTCTGGACCTTGCATATAAGACCATTTACCTCAATTATATCATTTACTTCTACTGATCCGTCCAATAAAATGATTACTCCGGAAACGAAATCATTAAAGAGGTTTTGCAAACCCAGTCCTACACCTACCAGCAGGGCAGCAGAACCTACCAGCATGCCTGATACATTTACTCTTGCCAGTTTAAGACAAAAGATAAACGTAATAATAATAAGAAGGTACTTGATAATCTGATATGTGGCAAACTGCCTTGCCTGCCTGATCTTAATGTTTTTATGAAGTATCCTTTTAATAATCTTAAGGAAGATCCATGCAACAATGATCAAGGCAATTATTGCAAGAGCATTAAAAAGGGAAAGCGAGTATTTTCCTATTTCAATTATTTTGTATTCAAGAATTTCCTTCATAGTCCACAATATAGAATAATTTATCGGTGTAAATTATTCCTTCGGTAAGAGTTATACAGTTTTGAGTTCATTCCTAAGGTAACATAAATTATTCATTTTACAAATTATCCATGCCAGGATTTTCAAAATCCATTCTCATGTAGTTTATTTTCATTCTAAATTATTAAGATTGACTTTTATTGGTTTTTTTCAAAAGTATTGTTATTAATTTAACAGCAGAAAAAAATAAGTATTTGCATCATTTGTTATTTAGTTAACTATTTATAAATCAAGTAGAAATGTATCAAGTAGGAAACATGGTCAGGGAGTTGTCCGACAAACATGGTCATAGCCGCGAGAGTCTTATGCCAATTCTTCAGGAGATTGTACAGAGGCACAATTATCTTACTGATGAGGCGATGGTTGAAGTTGCCAGGGAACTGGATATATCAGCAGCTGAAGTATACGGGACAGCTTCCTTTTATACCTTTCTCGATACGGAGAGAAGGGGAAAGTATGTTATACGGGTTTGTAAGACAATTACATGCTCAATGAAAGGTAAGGAAGATATTATACATGTCCTGGAGGATATGCTTAAGATAAAGGTAGGGGGTATGACTCCCGACAAACAATTCAGTCTGCTTGAGACCAATTGTATCGGATGGTGTCATAAAGCTCCGGCAATACTTATCAATGAGACTCCGTATACTGATCTTACACCTGAAAGAGTCAGCGAGATTATAAAAGAATATATGAAAAAATAATTATCAGCTAAATAATGGAAAATACAGGATTAAATAAGGTTGACCTTATTTTTGAGAAAGTGAACAACAGGGATGTGCTTACAAAGGCCTTCGGTATGAGCAGCGAACAGATAATACATGAAATACTGGAGTCTGGTCTCAAGGGAAGGGGAGGAGCAGGATTTCCAACAGGATTGAAATGGAAGTATGCTGCTGCTGAAAAAAGTGATGAGAAATATATTGTCTGTAATGCTGATGAAGGAGAACCCGGAACATTCAAGGATCGTGAGATTCTTGACAGGGTATCAAACAAGGTGCATGGAGGAATGGCAATTGCAGGAAAGGCTATCGGTGCGAAGAAGGGAATAGTGTACCTGCGTGGTGAATACAGGTACATGTTGCCCAAGTTGATGGGAGAGCTCGAGTCATTTCATAAGATGATAAGGGAAATAGGTTACGACCTTACCATTGAATACCGGATGGGAAGCGGTGCATATATATGTGGCGAGGAGAGTGCCCTCTTTGAATCAATAGAGGGTAAGCGCGGTGAACCGAGAAACAAACCCCCATATCCAGTTGTGTCAGGTGTTTTTCATAAACCAACATCTATTAATAATGTTGAAACCCTTGTAACGGCCATGATGATCATAATGCACGGGGCACGGGATTTCACCAGGCTGGGGACAACCGATTCGAGAGGCTCAAAAGTATTTTCTGTTTCAGGAGATACACCTACACCCGGGATCTTCGAGCTTGAACTAGGAATGTCAGTCCGTCAGTTTGTAAATGAGTTTGGTGATGGAGATACCAAAGCGGTCCAGGTCGGTGGAGCATCAGGATTTTGTGTCCCGAGAAAGAAATTTACCGAGACCATAATCGGGTTCGAAGGTGTTCCCACAGGTGGTTCCATGAAACTGTTCAACAGCTCACGATCGATGTATAATGTTCTGCATAATTATCTTGAATTCTTTGCCGAAGAGTCATGTGGCCAGTGTACCCCATGCAGGGTGGGATGCCAGCAGTTACTCCTGGGTGTCGAAAAGGTGAAGAAGAAGGAGGTTGGGTCGACCTACCTGAATGAACTGGTAAAGCTGGCTGATACAATGAACATAGCAGCAAAATGCGGGCTTGGTCAGTCTGTTGGCAATGCTTTCAAATCTATCGTCAGCAATTTCCGGGAAGAGATAATCTATTAATTTTTTTAGTAAAACTTACAACTATGATAAATCTGTTAATAAATGGTCAGAAGGTATCTGTTCCGAAGGGAACAACTGTTCTTGCCGCTGCCAGGAAACTGAATATTAATATCCCGACATTATGTAATCATGATGACCTGTGTGTGGCAGGTAACTGCCGTGTTTGTGTCGTTGAACAACGCGGTGCAAGAACCCTGATTGCCTCGTGTGCCACACCTGTATCTGAAGGCATGGATATACATACCAATACTTTAAAAGTGAGGAACGCCAGAAAGCATGTTGTGGAGCTCCTTCTTTCGGAACACAGGGCTGATTGCACAAAGTGTTATAAAAACCAGAATTGTGAATTGCAGGCGCTGGCCAACGAGTTTGCCTTTGGTGACCATATTCTCCAGAACCTTCTTGAGAATCGTGAATATATTGTAGACAGATCAGCCCCTGCCTTTATAAAAGACGACAGTAAATGTATCAGATGCCAGCGCTGCGTGAGAACATGTTCGGAACTGCAGTATATATCTGCTATAGCCGTTGCGAACAAAGGAGCCCGTCAGAAGATATCATCCTTTCACGACAGGCCAATGAGCCATGTTATATGTACTAACTGTGGCCAGTGTGTCAATCGTTGTCCAACCGGTGCCCTGGTTGAAAAAACTAACATTGATCAGGTATGGGATGCGATATATGATACTGATAAGCATGTAGTTGTACAGACTGCTCCAGC
>CAYQBZ010000222.1:0-6044 GCA_964415855.1 uncultured Rikenellaceae bacterium | reverse complement strand
TACATATAACAGGACAAAACTGCAGCTGAGAGAGTTAGAGCTTGCCCTGGAAAACGCACAGCTCAACTATGCAATACAGCTTTTGTCTCTTGAGCGACAGGTTACCCAGGCCTTTTATTATGTGTACCAGCAGCAGCAAAGCCTCGATATTGCCGACCAGGCATACCAGAACATGCAGAAGAGCTATGAGGTGTCAAAGAATAAGGTAGATGCGGGGATCTCTCCCAGGGAAGAGATGTTCCAGGCAGAACTGAACCTGGC
Organism: uncultured Rikenellaceae bacterium; assembly: GCA_964415855.1. Classification (GTDB taxonomy): domain Bacteria; phylum Bacteroidota; class Bacteroidia; order Bacteroidales; family VadinHA17; genus LD21. Next base: position 5,783 of record CAYQBZ010000222.1, on the reverse strand, counting down.
AACAACAAAATCCGACTTTGAGAATAAACAGGTTTCCCTCGAAAATGCAAAAGATGACTTCAAGCTCCTTATAGGTATGAGTCTCTTTGATGACCTCCTTGTAATACCAAATATAGCAGTTGACACAGTTGCAATTGACATATCATTTGCTATTGACCAGGGACTGGCAAGCAGAATGGAGCTCCGGCAAAGGAAGATTGATATTGAAAATTCACAGTTTGACCTCATACAGACTAAAGCGCTGAATGAATTCAAAGGAAGCCTTGGCCTGTCCCTTGGACTATTTGGTGATAACGAAAAGTTCGGTAACGTCTATGATAATCCGACAAATAACGAGAACATAGCTCTTTCCCTTACAATTCCGTTATGGGACTGGGGGGAAAGGAAGTCGAGGATAAAGGCAACTGAAGCCTCAGTCGAATCAGCAAATATTTCGCTCGAGCAGGAGCAAAACGACATAATTATAGGTATCAGAAAAGTATACAGGAACCTGATAAACCTCCAGAACCAGATTGAAATAGCACGTCAGTCAGTAATAAATGCACAGCTTACATACGACCTTAACCTTGAAAAATATAAGAACGGCGACCTTACCGGGATGGACCTTAACATTTATCAGAACCAGCTGTCTGAAAAGCAACTCTCTTATACCAATTCCCTCATTTCCTATAAACTTGAGCTGCTGAATCTCAAAATTCAGACACTTTACGACTTTGAGAAAAAAGAGCCGGTAACACCTGTCATGACCCTAGATAAATAACTGAAAAAAATATACCATGAAAAAGTTAATCTTCATAATATCATTTGTAATTTCGGTATTCCCCGCGTGCAGAAACCAGGATCAGAATCTTAATGCAGACGTTGAAATACCGGTCTCGGTTGAGGATATCAAACTTAAATCGATCGAGGAATTCATCAATACTACAGGCACAGCATTTCCAAAAGGAGAGATTGAGCTTAAAGCCAAAATAACAGCTTCATATTTCCTTGAAAAGAATCCTCAGACAGGTAGCCTGTGGAAGCTTGGCGATAAAGTTAGAGCGGGTGCCCTGATAGCAAGACTGGAAGACAGGGAATTTGTTAATTCTGTAAAGCTTGAAACCAGTGAGCTTAACCTCGAGCTTACCGAAAGTGAGCTCAGGAAACAGGAGTCTCTGTATGAAAAAGGAGGAGTGACGCTTAATGATCTCAAGACAGCAGGTATTAATTATGAAAATGCAAAAACAACTGTGGAAAATGCTAAACTCCAACTTGAGAAAACCAGAATAGTCGCCCCTATAGATGGAGTAATAGTTGACCTTCCGTATTATACCCAGAGCACCCAGGTCGAGACCGGATCAACAATCGTTAAGATCATGGATTACCAGGTGATGTATATGGATGTACAGCTTCCCGAGAAATATATCTCGGTAATTAAACCCGGACAACTTGTTAAGCTAACAAATTATACAATCCCCGAGGATACAATAATCGGGAAAATAACACAGGTATCGCCCGCAATAAATGCTGATACAAGAACCTTCAAAGGGAATATCGCCATTGATAATCCCAATTATCTGCTACGTCCCGGAATGTTCGTTAAAGCAGATATTGTAACAAACCACAAAGATTCGGTAATAGTAATCCCGAAAAACATTATTCTCTCCCGTCAGCGGGGAAAGACTGTCTTCATTGTCGACCGCGGTGTTGCGGTCGAAAGGATCATTGAAACTGACCTGGAAAATCCGACTGAGGTGGAAGTCGTTAGAGGACTGGCAGTCAACGAACGTGTTGTAAAAAGCGGATTTGAAACTCTCAGTTCCAGATCAAAAGTTAAAATAATTAAATAACTGACATGAACAGGATTGCACAATTCGCTGTAAAGTACCCCGTTACAGTATTAATGCTTGTTCTGGGAATAATCCTGCTCGGATTTATCTCCTTCGGAAAGCTTGGAACTGACCTGTTCCCTGATCTTAATAATCCCAAAATCTATATCGAGCTGAAAGCAGGTGAGAAACCTCCTGAAGAAATTGAAAAAAACTATGTCGACCAGATTGAATCCCTCTCCATGCGCCAGAGCGGCGTGGTACAGGTATCATCGGTATCCGGTGTGGGATATGCCATGATAACAGTTGAATATGACTGGAACAAGGATATGGATGAAGCCTTCCTTGACCTCCAGAAAGTCCTTAACTCCTTCGGACAAAGCTCCGACCTGGAGGATTTCACAATATCCCAGTACGATCCTAATGCTGATCCTGTTATGATACTTGGACTGGCTAACAAGAATATTACCAACATGGATGAACTCAGGCAGATAGCCGAGAACTACATCAGGAATGAACTTGTACGCATCGAAGGGATAGCCGACGTGAGGCTTACAGGAATTGAGGAAAGCGAGGTGCTGATCGAGACAAATAAATATATACTCGAATCCTTTGGACTAACCTCTGATGCAATAGCCGCCCAGATAAACAATTACAACAGGAACGTATCAGGAGGATCAATAGTGGATATGGGACTGAAATATGTTGTTAAGGGTGTCAGCGTCCTCGAAGATATTGACGATCTGCAGAACATTATTGTAGGTTATAAGCAGGCATCTTCAGGTCAGGGGACCAATGCATCATCATTGTCGGGGAGGGTACCTGTTTATCTGAGGGACGTGGCTAAGACCAGTTTCGCAAACAAGGATCCTGAAAATATTGTTACGATAAATGGAGTACGCTGCATCGGCCTGTCAATATATAAAGAACCAAAATTCAACACTGTCGATGCTGTAAAAAGTCTTGAGACAGCCGTTGCCGAACTGGAGAAAGCGCTTCCGGGATATGAGTTCATACATATCCAGGACCAGGGCAGCTATATACACAATGCAATAAGCGAAGTACAGAATACAGCATTGCTTGGGATAGTGCTGGCAGTATTCGTACTTTATATTTTTCTCAGAAGGATTGGAACTACCCTTGTTATCAGTGTTGCAATACCGGTCTCAATCATCGCCACTTTTAACCTGATGTATTTCAATCACCTGACAATTAACATAATGACACTTGGCGGACTGGCCCTTGGTGCAGGTATGCTGATTGATAATGCAATTGTTGTGCTTGAGAATATTACACGTAACCGCGAAGAAGGATTGCCCCTTAAAGATGCCGTGATAAAAGGGACCGGAGAGGTGGGAGGTGCAATTACTGCTTCAACATTAACCACCATAGTGGTCTTTCTGCCCATTGTATACCTTCATGGAGCCTCGGGGGAGATGTTCAAGGACCAGGCCTGGACCGTGGCCTTTTCTCTTATTTCTTCTCTTTTTGTTGCAATGCTCGTCATACCTATGCTGGTATCAACATTATTCTCCGAAAAGAGAGCAAAACCCGACATGTCACATTCTGTTCAATTCCAATGGTATGCAAGAATGCTGGAGAAGATTGTTGATAAAAGAATACTGGTTATAATTTTATCTGTTCTGCTAATGACAGGAGCAGGATTGCTGATACCTGAGCTGGGAAGTGAATTCATGCCAAAATCGGAATCGGCCGAGTTCACGGTAAACCTAAAATTGCCGGAGGGCACATCCCTTGAACGCACAGAAAGCACGGCTTCCAAAACTGAAGAAATCATAAGGGAATTACTGGGTGATAAAATAAAACTGATCTATTGCCAGGCAGGTGCCGATAATACATCCTCGCTGACAGAGGCCACCCTTGAAAAAGGTGAAAATACCGCTTCACTCAGGATCATCCTGAATGATGATTTCGCTGCCAGGGCCGATGAAGCAATTTCCCTGATAGGAAGCTATCTGAACACTGTTCCTGAGATAGAGACAACATTTACCAGGGAAGAGACAGCTCTTCAGTCATCCCTGGGGACAAATGAAGCTCCTTTTTCCCTCGAGGTGTCAGGAAAGGAATATGAGGAACTGGAAAAAATTATTGACGAATCAAAAACCATTCTGACGGGTAACCCGGGATTATATAATATCACGACATCTCTCGATGAAGGTACTCCCGAAGTAGAGGTAGTAATCGACCGTTTCAAAACCAGTTACTATAATGTCACTGTCGATAACGTCATCAACCAGATAAAAAGTTATCTGGAAGGAGCTTCTGCAGGAAGTTTTGAGAAGGATGGTGAAATGAAAGATATAACCATAAAGCTTGGTGATCTCACGCTGCATCAGCTCCGCGATCTGATGATCAGCGCCGGCAGCATTAAAGTTCCGCTTAGCGAGCTTGCAGAGGTGAAGACAATTGTGAGCCCAAGGGAGATTACCAGGAGAAACCAGGTACGGACATGCTACGTATATGCCATGGTTAAACCCGGTATTGCCTTCGATAAGGTTGTAAGGGAAGCTGAAACTGCCCTTAAACCCATTCCGCTCCCGGTCGATTATAAGATAACATTCACAGGGGAGGAACTTAAAAGAAAAGAGTCAATGTCGAATCTGTCCTTTGCACTCATGCTTTCTCTTGTACTGGTGTTTATGGTAATGGCAGCCCAGTTTGAGTCTCTGGTACAGCCATTCATTATAATGCTTACTGTGCCACTGGCAGGTGTAGGTACCGTTCTTACATTCTTCCTGATGGGTAAGACTCTTAATATGATGGCCTATATAGGTATTATAATGCTGGGCGGAATAGCAGTAAACAATGCTATTATTCTTGTTGACCGTATTAATCAGCTCCGCGAACATGGAATGGGTAAAAAAGAAGCTATTGTTCTTGCCGGAAGGCAAAGGATCAGACCGATCCTTATGACAAGCCTGACAACAATCCTGGCACTGCTGCCTCTTACCCTTGGAATTGGTGAAAGTGCTTCCCTCAGGTCCCCGATGGCCCTTGCTGTAATAGGCGGACTGGTATCTTCAACCCTTCTTACCCTTGTGGTGATACCATGCGTATACTGGGTATTCGACAGTCTAAGCAAATGGATGACAGGTGCCGGAAAAATAAAAGTGGAGCTGTGATAATTTTCTTACAGGACAGAAAATGGACTTTATCTTAAAAAGAAGAATTCTTATAAGCATGCTCTTTCTGGGGCTGACAATGCTTGGATATGTCTCCTATAAGAAACTATCTGTGGAGCTTTTACCCAATGCCCAGCTTCCTGCACTTTTTATTCAGGTTATGACACCGCTTGAAATGGATCCGTCATATATTGAGACCCAGGCAATAATACCAATTGAAGGCGCAATAGGTACTCTGGAGGGGATTGAAAGGATCGAATCAAATATCTCATCAAGAAGCGGCACGATAACGGTTTATTACAACCAGAACGCCGATATTAAATATGCCAGTCTGAAACTGCAGGAAAAAATTGATATCATAAAGAAATCTCTTCCTGAAGAGTTTGTCATAAATGTTATCAAGATCGATCTTGAGCAGCTTACTAACCAGTTCATGGAGCTGCAGGTCAGGGGCGAGGGAGGAATTGACAGGATAAGGAATATAGCGGACCGTGATATCAAACCTGAATTCGAGAATATCGATGGTATAGCGGGAGTACAGGTATATGGCGGGCAGGAAAATTCAATTGAGATAAGACTTAATGAGCGCGCCTGCAAAGCGAATAATATTTCCATCGGGCAGATCAGGAACCTGCTCAATAATAATGGAACCGAGAGGACATTTGCAGGGAAAGTGGTTGATGGCAGCAATGAATTGTTTGTAAGCATAACCTCAGATTATACCGACGTAAAAGAAATAGGAAACATTATCGTAAAAAATGACGGACCGGTACTCCTTCACGATGTTGCTGAGATATTTTTCGGAGTTAAGGAACAAAGCTCATACAGCAGG
>CAYQBZ010000221.1:0-6056 GCA_964415855.1 uncultured Rikenellaceae bacterium | reverse complement strand
TAATACCTTCATTAACGATCGTATTCTTTAAATTTTCTGCCTGATCATAATTTCCCATAACTGTATCAGAAGATGCTAGAAAAATAAAATTCATCAGAGTTAATCAGGCTTTTATCTAATGCAATTTAACAAATTAAATCAAAAAAGCAAGCTTTTCATGGTTCTTTAACAATTCTTTCCGTCTATGAAATTGATAATTAATGGTTATATCATGAATGGACAATTTATAAAGAGGTTTCAATAAAAAACCATATATCTGAAGTTTACTTTTACTATCTTGCATCTGATTTATTTAATGAGGCTTTTTATGAAGTTATCATGCCTTTTCTTCATAATTCTTGCACTATCAGCAAATATCAGTGCCCAGGAAAGCAGGATTCTGTTCGATGGTGTCTCACTGAATGGATGGGAAGTGATTGATTTCACAGGTCACGGTGATATCTCCATTAAAGACAGTTGCGTAATCATCGGAGCCGGAAAGGAGATAAGCGGTATCAGGTGGACCGGTGACTTCCCAAAATCCAAATACGAGATAAGTCTTGATGCCATGCGCGTTGAAGGATCAGACTTCTTCCTTGGAATGACATTCCCCGTGAAAGAGTCTTTTATGACACTGGTACTGGGTGGCTGGGGCGGCTCCGTAACCGGACTGAGCTCTATTGACGGATACGATGCTGCTGACAACAGTACTGGCAGTACATATCACTTTGAACAGGACCGGTGGTACAATATCCGTCTCAGGGTGACAGATGAGCTGATAGAAGCATGGGTTGACAGGGATTATATTGTAGGATTCAGGATTGACGATTACTATTTATCTCTGAGGTGGGAGATGGAAACATCTGTTCCATTCGGGCTTACTACCTATAAAACTGTCGGAGCCATGAAGAATATAATGCTCCGGACAATCACAGAATAACCTGTTACATCAGGAAACTTATCATCAAAGTGTCATTACCGCCACTTCAGCTCCCTTCAGCTCAGCTGAAACATACCCTGCATATATGGTTGCCATTGTATCAGCTGCAAGCTGACTGTTACTTTCCACAGGATCCCCGTATGCGGCTGATCTGTAAAAGGCATCCATTTCATGCTGATAACCGTAAAACCATCCCTCATCGGGTGATACTGACGACCAGCCCTGCTTTGTCTCTGTTTTCTCTACCACATATACATCTCTGAAGTTTTCTTCTTCAGGCGTATATGCCTGCATGGAATTATTAGGACCCATGTTACAGATTGTCCTGTGGTTTGTTGTATTCACTTCAAGCCGGTTATTCACCCCTCCCAGTACCAGCTCACATGCGAAAAGATCCGCTATTGTACCGTCCTCAAATACAACATGAAGCAGGGCAAAATCCTCAATATCCTTATAAGTGGTCTTCAGGAATCCCTCATCTTTGAAGTTCTTCATCCTTGTAATGGCATGTGTGCGTGATGTAACGGACAAAGGTCTGATGGGCTTCCCGTTCCTGATCCTGCCTTCAACATGCTTAAGGTATATTGCAGCAGAAAGAGGATGACAGCCCTTTCCTATCATGGAACCGCCACCGGAATATTTCCACTGACCATAAGAAAGGGAATGAGATCCGGAATGTGACATTTCGCCATGCATCCAGGTTATCTGGGCTCCTGTCTTTTCAAGTATTTCCCTCTCTTTCTGGATTGCCGGAGCATAGATCCAGTTTTCCGCATACAATATTAGTCCTTTGCTTTGCTTTTCTGCATCCAGCATCCTCTTAATACTTTCAGTTGTATGTGAGAGTCCTGTTTCGCGGGGGAATGTATCCCCGTCGAAATGTTCGCTGCCATCGCCAAAATACCCGGTAAGGGGTTTTTCAACAATTACATGCTTATCTTTTCGTAGAACTTCTATGACAATAGGTTCATGGGTAACAGGAGGAGTACAGACATGTATCAGGTCGCAACTACTAATAAGATCATCAAGACTACCACAGGCTTTAAGATTTCTTAAACCGGTAAATTCCTTAAGCTCGTCCCGGTTTGTAGAAAATACACCTGTAATTTCTACCCTGGTACTGTATACACGCAACAAGGCATTATAATGAAATCGTGCGGCAAAGCCCGATCCTACTATACCGGTACGGATAGTTTTTATTTCCATGATATGCTGATTACATCGTATATGAAATTCAGATCACGCGTACCACTTACGCTCCCGTTTCAGATCTGAGCCGAGAATATCGCAAACTGTATTAACATTATCTGCTATCTGGAAATCAAACATGCCCACAACAATAAAATCGGCTCCGGATTCAAATGCTTCACGGAATCCTGTCCTTGGACGTATCGCACCTGCCGCAAGCACTTTATACGCAAGCCAGGGAGTAGTATTCCTGCTGAAAAAATCAGCCACTATCTCAGCCGATGCACACCACATATTGTCATGGCTTTGCTTAGGCAGTTCAGGATCAGCAGGATCGATGGGTGATGCGGTCCAGTATGAATTATTATGGTATGTTTTCATGAAAAAATCGGGTTTTATCCCTGTCTCAACACATGCCATGGCAACCTTTATAGTATGACCGGCAACACCGGCTATCACACCCTGGCTTTTTATATATTCAACAGCTTTGCCAAGCTCATCCACCTTGTTATCATTAAGATACTTCTCAGCATTATTACCCATGACAAAAGCCCCGACGGCGCCATTATCAATAGCAAGTTTCACATTACCGTAGTCGGTACCCGTAGGATAGGTCTGGGCCAGCCATTGTATCTTCCCGCCCTGCTGCCGGTATTTTTCCAACACCCCAATAATGTGATCATCACAACGAAGAACAGCCGTGTTGATCCCTGAGGCCTCACTGATAAACAACGTTTCAATAATCTTTTCATCGGTGAAATATGTCTTCATAAGGCTTGAGACATAGATGAGATCGCGTGAATGGGCAAATCCGCTTACAAGATTGCCTCCTGCCATAAGACGGCTTAGCTCCACATCCTTTATCTTACCGGTGGGCAATTTACCTTTCACACCCGTATCCTGGAACCTGGTCTTGTTTATCAGGTTCTCCTCTTCATAGCTGAACAGGTTTGCCCTGTCCCTTTCAGCAGAATGAGTTCTGATAGGAACCATAGCTGCGGTGGTAGCCATAGCAGCATTCCGAAGAAATTTTCTTCTTTTCATAATCTTGATAATTAAATGGTCAGTCAGTTATAGCAATAAACAATCCCTAATTATCATGCATACCATTTCCGCTCCCTGTCAAGGTTGGAATTCAGGATACTGTAAGCGGTGTTGGCGTTTTCAATAACCTGGAAGTCAAACATCCCCATACATGCGAAATCGGCTCCGCTGGCAAATGCATGACGGATACCGTCTTCCGGCTTAATGGCTCCGGCAGCAAGTATTTTGTAAGCAATCCATGGGGTAGTATTGGTTTTGAAGAAATCAGCTGTTTCTTTATCCGACATGCACCATATATTATCGTGCGACATGTCATGATCCTGACCCTGTGGCGGGAGTTCCGTGTTTCCCGGTGCTATAGGGGTAGCTGACCAGTAATTGTTATGATGGTAGGTCTTCATAAAGAAATCAACTTCGATGTTGTTTGCCACGCAGGCCATCGGGACCTTTATCGAATGCCCGGCTGTACCGGCTATCAGGCCCTGGCTGCGGATAAATTCGACAGGTTTTATCATGTCTTCCATCTTGTTATCGAGTACTATCTGATCGGCTGTATTTCCCATTACAAAAGCACCCATGGCGCCATTATCGATAGCCAGCTTTACATTGCTTATATCCGGTCCTTTCGGATAGGTCTGAGCCAGCCATTGTATCTTTCCTCCCCTTTTCCAGTACTTGTCGAGGATCCTTATCGTATTCTCATCACAGCGTAAAATTGCCGTATTGATACCACAGGCTTCACATAGCCATAATGTCTCAATCACCTTTTCATCGGTAAAATAGGTCTTAAGCCAGGATGATACGTAGATAAGGTCACGTGAATGGGCAAATCCGCTGATGAGGTTTCCGCCGACGATAAGCCGGCTCATCTCAACATTTTTGATCTTACCTTTCTGCACCTGGCCCTTCAGTTCACCTAAATCAATGCTTTTGGCAACCATCATCGAGGCGCTGGATATACCATCAGTACGGGCAGCAAGGTTCTCCTCCTCAAAACTGATCCATCCCCGTTTCCTGGCCATACCAAAAAAGACTGCACCGAAAAAAGGAAGAACAGCAAGGTTCTTGATTGCTTCCCTCCTCGATGTGTCGTATGATTCAAGAGTTTTGTGATTGTCATCGGAAGGAAACTGTTTTTCTTTTCGCTTTTCAAAGGAATAGATAACATACCGGTGCAAACCCCAAAGGTAATCCCTGCTGAATGTTGCAAGTACAATCAGTACAGTTGCTTCAATAAGGTTATAATTTATAAGATAGAAATGACTTGTGGAAGGCATGGAGGAGTATACAAACGGCGGATTTGCAATGTAATAAAGCAATAGCAGGAAAGCCCCTGAAATACTGGCTGCACGGGTAAACAATCCCAGGAAAAGGCATAACCCTATGATCAACAGTCCCCATATATTAATGAAATCCACTACCTGGAGAGCCGTATTATGAGCGATCAGCCAGTGGAAAAATCCGGAAAACAGCCATTTTGACTCCATGAGGTATGATGCTGCCGACCAGTCAGGATTAAATAATTTGGCAATACCTTCATATAGAAAATGCCAGCCTATAACGATCCTGAGAATAGTAAAAATCCAGGTTGAAATCTTCTTTTGATTTTCCATAATTTTGTTCTTCTTAATTTTATACCTGACTAATTATTCATTTCCCGATTTACCCTGTTACATTAACTTGCTTTAATAGAGTACAGACATTTGCTTCAGGGATGGATATAAGAATTCAATCCTCAAATAAACAAAAAAAAATCAATCCTCCCATAATATATTGTATAAAACATAAATATAATATCTTAAAAAAAGTTAAGGAAGGAGCCATATATGTATTGAGGTATTCAGTGGAAACTCATGGAGATTCCTCGCTAAAGCTCGGAATGGACGGAGAGAAATGAAGAACCTCAAATCAATTAACCACGACCAGAAGAGGCACTGTTTTGATATATAATCAGCAGACAGTTTTATGACTTGCACTTCTTCACACTTTCACATATATTTATGGTCTTATAATTCTAAAATGACACTTCATGAAAAAATCAATCGTTCTCTTAACGGCATGGTGTTTGTACTTCGTTATCGTTAACGGACAAAAACTCCCTGGAGGCAATCCTGCTGATTACAAGGAACTGCAGAGATTTCAGTATCAACTCACCCGGACCAACTACCGCAAACTAGAGTCACAGATGAGAGCCGTTCCTATCGGGGAGGGATTTCTCGACTATAAGAATTTCATAAATACGCTCAAAGAGATAGGCTACCAGGGTTATATAGCATACGAGATGTGCGAGGTACTCGATGGCGGAGGATCAATTGAAAACCTTGATAACTGCGCAAAAAAGTTTATTGAGTATATGAAGCAATTCAGGCAGGCAGGGTATGCTAAAAATAGTATTTTAACATGTCTGATCTGATTCATGAAAGTATGCAGATACTACCATTTATCGAAAACAAATTAATCTGATTATATGATTATGAGCGCTCTTATGTTCTCTTTCCTGGTATTGTTTAATATTCAAAATGTTAACTCCGGCATGCTGCTCTTTAACGGGTTATCTCTTGAAAACTGGGAAATAATAGATTCCGAAGGACATGGAAAAATAACTATCGCCGATAGTACCCTTATCATTGGCAAAGGAGCGGATATCTCAGGCATCAGGTGGATAAAAGATTTCCCCGTTACTAATTATGAAGTTACTCTTGAAGCAAAGCGAATAGAGGGATCTGATTTCTTTTGCGGGATGACCTTCCCGGTAAAAGAGTCCTTTTTAACTCTGGTTCTTGGAGGATGGGGAGGCTCTCTGGTGGGTCTCAGCTGCATCAACGGTTATGATGCCGCTAACAACCTTACGGGGAATATCTTTCATTTTGCATCAGGATGGTGGTATCCTGTACGACTGAGAGTA
>CAYQBZ010000220.1:0-6058 GCA_964415855.1 uncultured Rikenellaceae bacterium | reverse complement strand
AAGAAACTGAGTGATGGCGCGATTAATCTCATACTTAACGGAGAAGCAAGCACCTCAGAGATACTGGAAAGGGCTGAAGGAGTTGAAATATCACATTTTTCAGGACCTCATCCTGCAGGTAATGTAGGAATACATATACATCATCTTGATCCGATAAACAAAGGTGAAATTGTCTGGTTTGTTAATCTTCAGGATGTTATTGCTATTGGAAGGCTGTTTGAGGAAGGCAGGTATATTCACGACAGGATTGTAGCCCTGACAGGATCGGAAGTTATTCATCCACAGTATTATACAATTCGATCAGGTGCTTCAATATCAGCTCTTATCAAAGATAATGTTAACTCCGTCAACCCGAGATACATAAGCGGGAATGTTCTGACAGGAACAAAAATTGAGAATGATGGCCATATCGGATATTACGATTCGCAGATTACAGTGATACCGGAAGGGGATTATTTTGAATTTTTCGGCTGGATGATGCCCGGGATCAAAAAATTGAGTTTTACCAGGACATTTCTCTCAAGCTTTTTCCCGAGGAAGAATTACTATGTTGATACCAACCTGCATGGAGGGGAAAGAGCTTTTGTCATGACCGGGCAATATGAGAAAGTCGTTTCAATGGATATTTATCCCCTTCAGTTGCTCAAAGCCATACTTGCTGAAGACATTGACCTGATGGAGAACCTCGGTATATATGAAATTGCGGAAGAGGACCTTGCTCTCTGTGAATTTATCTGTTCTTCCAAGATTGAGATACAATCAATTGTCAGGAACGGTCTTGACCTGATGGTAAAGGAGATGAGTTAATAACATTCGATATTAAAATATAATGAATTCCTTAAGAAAAAAGATAGATAAAATCAAACCTCACTTTACAGAAGGCGGAAGGTTTGGCATGTTACGGTCTGTATTTGAAGGTTTTGAATCTTTCCTGTTTGTTCCCGACAAGGTTACAACCAAAGGATCTCACATAAGGGACTCTATAGACCTGAAGAGGACAATGACAGTTGTTATCATTGCTCTGTTACCTGCCCTTTTGTTCGGAGCCTATAATACGGGTCTTCAGCATTTTAGGTCATTGGGTGAAGAAGCAGGTATTTTACAGATGTTCCTGTTCGGATTTCTGAAAATACTTCCTCTCATAATTGTAAGCTATGGTGTGGGTCTGGGAATTGAGTTCATCGCAGCACAGATCAGGGGACATGAGATAAATGAAGGATTCCTTGTCTCCGGACTTCTTATACCCTTGATTGTTCCCGTCGATATACCTTTGTGGATGCTGGCTCTCGCAACTGCATTTGCAGTAATAATAGGTAAAGAGGTTTTCGGCGGGACAGGCATGAATATATTCAATCCGGCACTAATGGCGAGAGCTTTTCTCTTTTTCAGCTATCCGGGATGGATGACCGGCGACAGGGTCTGGATCGCCGGATTGACAAAAGGACAGAACATTATTGATGGATTTTCCGGCGCAACACCCCTGGCATTATGTGCAGCAGGAGAGACAACAAAGATACCTTCATTCATGCAGATGTTTATAGGTACCATACCAGGGTCAGTAGGTGAGACATCAACCCTGGCGATCCTGATAGGTGCACTTATCCTTATAATAACAGGAATAGGAAGCTGGAAAATTATTGTTAGCGTTTTTGCAGGAGGCCTCGGGATGGGACTTATATTAAACGCTTTTGCTGTGAATCCTTTCATGGAAGTACCTGCATATTATCACTTTGTTATGGGGGGATTTGCCTTTGGTGCCGTATTCATGGCTACAGATCCGGTATCCGGCGCTCAGACGGAAAAGGGCAAATGGTACTATGGTCTGTTAATAGGAATAATGTCGGTACTTATTCGTGTATTAAATCCGGCATACCCTGAAGGTGTTATGCTGGCAATATTACTTATGAACGTATTTGCACCGCTGATCGATTATTTTGTTATTCAATCGAGTATAAAAAGAAGGCTTAAACGGGCTAAAATTGCAACAAATAATATAGGAAGATGAAAGAGTTCAGTAACAGGTACGTGTTTATATTTTCATCGGTAATGGTGATTATTGTGGCAACATTGCTTTCACTTGCTGCCACGGTGCTTCAGCCCCGGCAATTGAAAAATCTTGAGATAGAAAAGAAGAAAAGCATGCTGGAATCGATCGGGATACCTTCTGTTCGTGCCACAACAGAAGATCTGTATGATAAATATATTAACCAGAGTTTCGTTCTGAACTCAAACGGAGAGTTGGTTGACAGTATAGAAGCATTTAATGTTGTTCTGGCTGTTGAGCAGAAGAAGCCTCTGGACCAGCAATATCTTCCTGTTTTTAAGGCCAAAGCCGATGATGGTGAGGATCTGACGATCCTTCCGGTTCAGGGTAAAGGGCTGTGGGGACCTATATGGGGCTATGTATCCTTAAAACCCGATCTGAACACCATATACGGTGTAACATTTGACCATAAGGGAGAAACACCCGGACTGGGCGCAGAGATTAACACCACTTCCTTTGAGAGCATGTTTCCCGGGAAGAAGCTTTTCGACGCAGATAAGTTTGTTTCAATCGGTGTTATTAAGGGAGGTGCCTCGCCCGGAGATCCTCATGATGTGGATGCTATTTCCGGAGGCACAATAACCAGTAAAGGCCTTGAGAAGATGCTTCTCGACTGCCTTGGCAAGTATGATGATTATCTTATAAAAAACAGAAATTAAAATATGAGCAATCAAGAAAAGGAACCCATGTTTTCGGCTAAAAACCTTAAACTACTTACAGGGCCGATCGGTAATAACAATCCTATAACCATACAGGTTCTTGGGATATGTTCTGCCCTTGCAGTTACTGTTAAGCTCAAACCGGCTATTGTTATGGCCTTATCAGTGACCATTGTTATTGCAGTATCCAACGTGGTAATTGCCGCGTTGAGAAAATATATTCCGGACAGGATCAGGATCATTGTCCAACTGGTTGTTATCGCTACAATGGTTATACTGGTGGACCAGTTCCTCAAAGCATACGCCTTTGATGTAAGCAAGCAGCTTTCCGTTTTTGTAGGGCTGATAATAACCAATTGTATTATCATGGGCCGGCTTGAAGCATTTGCCATGGCAAACAAACCCTGGCCATCATTTATCGATGGAATAGGAAACGGAGCAGGTTATGGAATTATACTGGTAATAGTTGCTTTCGTAAGGGAATTCTTAGGTTCAGGGACGATATTCGGTTACCCGGTACTACAAAAGATCGGGTTGTATTCCATCGGATATGAGAATAACGGGATGATGATCCTTCCCCCAATGGCGCTTATAGTTGTCGGAATGATAATATGGGTACAGAGAAGCCGTAACAAGAGCCTGATTGAAAACAAATAGATAGATGAATGCGGAGTTTGGATTAGGTACCAGATGACCAATAGAATGGATAAGAACAAAACAATCCGGGATCCGAAATCTCATTAAGCAAAAAAGAGTTTATTAAACAATAGAACATTATGGAAAACCTCCTGAATATATTCGTGAAGTCGATATTTGTCGATAACATGGTTTTTGCATTCTTCCTGGGGATGTGTTCGTACCTGGCTGTCTCAAAAACCGTAAAAACCTCAATAGGACTTGGAGTTGCCGTTATTTTTGTATTACTTATTACGGTACCTGTAGACTTCCTTATTGAAAAATATGTACTAAGGAAGGGAGCGCTTATCTGGCTGGGAAAAGGATTTGCTGATGTTGATCTCAGTTTCCTGACATTCATGGTATTCATAGCTGTAATTGCCGCGATCGTTCAGCTCGTTGAGATGGTAATCGAGAAATTCAGTCCTACCCTTTATAACTCTCTTGGGATATTCCTTCCTCTTATAGCAGTAAACTGTGCAATACTCGGCGCATCACTTTTCATGCAGGAAAGGGAATATGAGAATGTAATCGAAGCAACTGTTTTTGGCTTCGGGTCGGGAATAGGTTGGTTCCTCGCCATAGTGGGGATTGCTGCCATAAGGGAGAAACTTAAGTATAGTAATGTGCCGGATCCTTTAAAGGGACTGGGAATAACTTTTATCCTTACAGGGCTGATGGCAATTGGCTTTATGGGTTTTATGGGAATTAAACTTTAACTGAAATTAGCTTATTATGATCTTAGCTCTCTCAACAGGCGGTACCATATTATACAGTATCATAGTTTTTTTGATTATTATCCTTCTGCTAGTCAGTGTGTTGTTGTTTGCCAAGGACAAGCTGACTCCCAAAGGCAGGATAAAACTTAGCATTAATGACAGGGAACTGGAGGTATCGCCTGGTTCCAACCTGCTTTCTACCCTTTCCAGCAACGAAATCTTCCTTCCATCGGCCTGCGGGGGAGGTGGTACATGCGGAATGTGCAAATGCCAGATCATGGAGGGCGGTGGTTCCATCCTGCCTACTGAAACGGGATTCTTTACACGTAAGGAGCAATTGAATAACTGGCGGCTGGGCTGCCAGGTCAAGATACGTGAAAATATCGTGGTGAAAGTCCCGGAATCAGTAATGGGAATTAAGAAGTGGGAGTGCGAAGTGGTCTCCAACAGAAATGTCGCAACATTCATCAAGGAATTTGTTGTAAAACTGCCTGAAGGGGAGTCGCTTGAATTTGATCCGGGAGGCTATATACAGATCGATGTTCCCCGTTATGAAACAAGCTTCAGGGACCTTATTATTGAAGATGAGTTTAAAAGTGACTGGGATCACTTCAATATGTGGGACCTTTCCATAAAAAACAATGAAGAGACATTCCGGGCATATTCCATGGCTAATTATCCTGCTGAGAAAAACCTCATCAAGCTGAATATAAGAATCGCAACTCCAC
Organism: uncultured Rikenellaceae bacterium; assembly: GCA_964415855.1. Taxonomy (GTDB): domain Bacteria; phylum Bacteroidota; class Bacteroidia; order Bacteroidales; family VadinHA17; genus LD21. Next base: position 1,233 of record CAYQBZ010000220.1, on the reverse strand, counting down.
CATGGGATGATGCGAAAAAGCAGTTTAAGAAAGTCCCTCCGGGACTGTGTTCATCGTTTATCTTCTCCCGTAAACCGGGAGATAAAGTGTTAATTTCAGGTCCATATGGTGAGTTTCATATCAAGAATACTGAAAGTGAGATGATATATATAGGCGGCGGTGCAGGGATGGCTCCCCTCAGATCACATATTTTCCACCTGTTTAATACCCTGAAAACCAAACGGAAAGTATCATACTGGTATGGTGCAAGATCGTTAAGGGAGGTATTTTATGAGGATGAGTTCCGCGCTATCGAACAGGAATTCCCTAATTTCACGTTTAACCTTGCGATGTCGGAACCCTTGCCTGAAGATAACTGGACAGGTTATACCGGGTTTATCCACAGGGTTCTCCTTGAGAACTACCTGTGTAAACACGATGAGCCGGAGGATATTGAATATTACTTCTGTGGTCCGCCGCTCATGAATAATGCTGTTATAAAAATGCTCGACAGCCTTGGCGTGCCAAAGGAAAATATAGCCTTTGACGATTTCGGGATATAAAAAAACAGGGCTGCCGGGAGCGGCCCTGTTGGTTAATGTGAATAAAGGGGAATGTTTAAAAAGATCCGTAAAATTTCATTTTTGGGCGGATCTTCTATACAAATGTATTTAATAAATATCATACGACACTATTATTTTGGCCAGTGAAAAGTATCTGTGGATGAACTGATAAATTTTGTTGAGGAACATTTTCTGCACAGGTTAGAGTGGTCAGCATAATTATATTATAATCGTGTAATGCAATGATATATAGGCTATTACTAATTCTTGCCCTGTTTCCCGTTTTTTTACCGGCCTGCAGGGAAAAAGAGATTCAATACGACAGCTTTGCCGGTTTTGCACAGGGAACTACCTATAGCATTGTGTATGGAAATAATAATAACATAAGCTCTGAAATACTTAAGGAAAGAATAGATAAGATACTTCATGACTTTGATATGTCCCTGTCAATTTACCAGGATTCATCAATTATATCAAAGATAAACAGAAACGAAACAGCTGTGCCTGATTCTTTTTTCCTGGAGGTATTTAATAAGTCTGTCTTGATCTCTGAGATGACAGGCGGAGCATTTGATATTACAGTGGGCCCGCTGGTAAGAGCATGGGGATTCGGTCCGGATGAACATAAGAATTTTGAAACCGGTAAGCTCGACAGTCTTATGAAACTTGTTGGAATGGATAAAGTATCTGT
>CAYQBZ010000219.1:0-6061 GCA_964415855.1 uncultured Rikenellaceae bacterium | reverse complement strand
ACTGTCTCCATACCATCCGTTTAAAATTACTCCGCAATCAACAGATATAATATCACCTTCTTTCAGAGTATAACCAGAGGGAATACCATGGACTACTTCTTCATTAACTGATGTGCAGAGCGTATTTGGAAACCCCCCATATCCTTTGAAAGCAGGAGTAGCACCATTATCTCGGATAAACTCTTCAGCTATTCTGTCAAGATAAAGTGTAGTTATACCCGGTTTAATCAAAGGAGCTAATTCAGCCAGTGTTTTTGAAACCAGCAAATTGCTTTCTTTTAACAACCCTACCTCTTCATCAGTCTTTAAATACAACATCAAAGAACGTTAAACTTATTATATAGATGTAGCGCCGCCTGTTCTGCCTTTAATACGACCTGTCTTCATCAGACCATCGTAATGACGCATAAGCAAGTGACTCTCTATCTGTTGCAAGGTATCAAGAATAACCCCGACAAGGATCAGAAGTGATGTGCCTCCATAAAATTGTGCAAACTGCGGTGTCACACCTGCCTTCACTGCCAGCGATGGAAGTATAGCTACCATTGCCAGGAAGACTGATCCGGGGAAGGTGATCCTTGACATAATTGTATCGAGAAATTCCACAGTTTTTCTTCCTGGTTTGATCCCGGGGATAAAACCTCCGTTTTTCTTCATGTCTTCTGCCATCTGTACAGGATTTATTGTTATGGCAGTATAAAAGTATGTAAATACAATAATCAATATTGCTGTTACAAGGTTATACCAGAATCCGTACATATTAGAGAAAGCCACAACGAATCCTGAACCAGAATTAGAATAACCTGCAATAATGATAGGAAGCATCATAATTGCCTGGGCAAATATGATTGGCATTACACCGGCAGCATTTACCTTAAGCGGTATATACTGACGGACGCCTCCGTACTGCTTGTTTCCTACTATCCTTCGTGCATACTGAACGGGTACCCGTCGCGTACCCTGTACAAGAAGGATCGTTCCAAGTACAACAACAAAGAGAAACAGTATCTCCACAATAAGTGCAATTGCGCCGCCGGCACCGTTCATCCTGGTACCCGATTCGAATATAAAACTGGTTGGCATCCTTGCTATAATTCCTATCATAATAATGAGTGATATACCATTCCCTATGCCTTTATCAGTTATCTTTTCTCCGAGCCACATCACAAACATAGTACCTGCAGTAAGGATGATTACAGATGACACTGTGAAAAATGAACCCTGAAGGATAAACGCCGAAGCAGGAAGCTGGGCATGCAGGTTAACCAGATAAGTCGGTGCCTGGAGCACCAGTATAGCTACTGTAAGATATCGCGTATACTGATTCATCTTTCGTCTTCCGCTCTCCCCTTCCTTCTGTAATTTCTGGAAATAGGGGAATACTATACCCAACAGCTGAACGACGATGGAAGCGGATATATATGGCATGATCCCGAGAGCAAAGATCGAAGCCTGGGAGAAGGCTCCTCCTGAGAACATATCGAGAAGACCCATGATACCTGAAGATGTCTGACTTTTCAATCCTGCCAGTTGAGACGGATCAATGCCTGGCAGGGTAATATATTTACCAAGCCTGTATAGTAAAATGATCCCGAAAGTGTAGACCAGCCTTGCGCGAAGATCTTCTATCTTAAATATATTTTTTATTGTCTGAATCAGTCTCATCTACTTACAATTTTACTACAGTTCCCTTTTTTGCTTCGATTGCTTCAACAGCTGATTTGCTGAAAGCATGGGCATGTACTTCGAGTTTTCTTTCAAGGGTTCCGTTTCCCAGAATCTTTACAAGTGTATTTTTAGAAACCAGTCCGGCCATTACAAGCACCTCCTTATCGATCTTTTCAATATTATTACTCTCAGCAAGTGACTGAAGAGTACTTATATTGATCCCTTTATATTCCTTGCGATTGATATTCCTGAATCCGTACTTCGGTACCCGTCTCTGCAGAGGCATCTGACCTCCTTCAAAGCCAATTTTCTTGCTATAACCTGATCTGGATTTAGCGCCTTTATGCCCCCTCGTGGAGGTGCCTCCCCGTCCGGAGCCTTGCCCGCGACCAATACGCTTACTTTTCTTCACCGATCCTTTAGCAGGTTTTAAATTACTTAAATCCATTTCCTTGTATTATAAAATATTATTAATGCCTTAAATATTTTCAACTTTGACCAGGTGTCTTACCTTAACGACCATTCCCAGTATCTGAGGAGTGGCTTCATGTTCAACACTATGATTCAATTTCCGGATCCCGAGAGCTTCCAGGGTTCTTTTCTGTCTTTCGGGCTTCCCGTTTTTGCTTTTTACCTGTGTGATACGAATTCTTGCCATGGTAATCTTCTTTACTAACCGTTAAATACTTTTTCCATAGCGATATCCCTGTGCTCAGCAACGGTAAAAGCGTCTCTCATTTCAAGAAGAGCTGCAAAAGTTGCCTTGACCAGGTTATGAGGATTTGATGATCCTTTCGATTTGGCGAGCACGTTCTTCACACCGACGCTCTCCAGTACAGCACGCATTGCTCCTCCTGCCTTGACACCGGTTCCCTCGGATGCCGGTTTCAACAGTACTTTCGCACCACCGAACTTGGCAACCTGTTCATGTGGAATAGTGCCGTTAATGACAGGCACCTTTATCAGGTTCTTCTTGGCATCTTCAATTCCTTTTGCAATAGCTGTCGTAACCTCACTGGCCTTACCAAGACCGTGCCCAACGATACCATCCTCATTTCCAACCACAACAATAGCTGAAAAGCTGAAGGTACGTCCCCCTTTTGTCACTTTGGTTACTCTCTGGATGCTGACAAGCCTGTCCTTAAGCTCAAGATCGCTGGTTTTTACTTTTCTTATTCCGTTTCCCATAATTCATTAGAATTTTAATCCGCCTTCGCGGGCTGCATCGGCAAGTGATTTCACTCTGCCGTGATATTTATATCCACTTCTGTCGAAAACGACTTTTTCAATACCTTTCTCCTTACACTTGGCAGCAAGAAGTTTACCAACAAGCTTTGCCTGTTCAATCTTCTTAACACCTGCCTGGCCGGCTATATCCTTTTCCTTTGAGCATGCGGACAGAAGTGTAACACCTTTCAGATCATCCACTACCTGAACATATATCTGCTTATTGCTACGGTAAACCGCCAGTCTGGGAGCTTCAGTGGTCCCCCTGATCTTTTTCCGGATCCTCATCCTGATCCTGCTCCTTCTTTCCAACTTGGTTAAGGCCATTTTGTTCTACTTTTACTTTATTTTACAATCCTTATACACTGGCAGATTTTCCAGCCTTTCTTCTGAGCTGTTCTCCAACAAACTTAATCCCCTTACCTTTGTATGGCTCAGGCGGACGAAGTGATCGGATCTTGGCAGCCACATGCCCAATAAGCTGTTTATCGATGCATGTAAGGGTAATTATCGGATTACTCCTTCTTTCTGTTTTGGTTTCCACCTTTACCTCATCAGGCAGCTGAATGATTACTTCGTGTGAAAAGCCCAGGCTCATCTCGAGGTTCTGGCCCTTTGCCTCAGCACGGTAGCCTACTCCCACCAGTTCAAGTTCTTTTTTAAATCCTTCCGATACACCGATCACCATATTTGCTATCAATGCCCTGTACAGGCCATGCAGTGATTTGTGGTTCTTTGACTCTGATGGTCTGGATAAAATGACTTCGTTCCCCACCACTTCCACCTTAAGGTCCTTGTCGACCGCCTGGGTCAACTCTCCCAATGGGCCCTTAACACTAACCACATTGGCATCACTGATATTAACAGTAACGCCTTCAGGCAGGTTTACAGGTAATTTTCCTATTCGTGACATTAAGTTTTCCTCCTAATTAGTATACATAACATAGTACTTCACCGCCTATCTTCTCTTTCCTGGCTTCTTTATCAGTCATGAGGCCCCTTGAAGTTGATATAATTGCAATACCCAGTCCGTTCAGTACCCGTGGCATATCGTCGAAGCCCTTATACTGCCTGAGGCCGGGTCTGCTTACCCTCTGTATCTCTTTTATCGCAGGTCTCTTACTCTTTTGATTATACTTAAGAGCTATCTTTAAGATCTTCTGTGGTCCGTCACTTTCAACAACCTTATAGCTCAGTATATAGCCTTTTTCGAACAGAATCCTGGCAACCTCTTTCTTAAGGTTGGATGCTGGTGCTTCCACAACCTTATGACCGGCCATAATGGCGTTCCTTATTCTGGTCAGTAAATCTGCAATTGGATCAGTCATATTCAATTAATTAATATTGTTATCATTTTTTATCAAATTACCAGCTGGCTTTCTTTACACCGGGGATAAGGCCAAAAGCTGCCATCTCCCTGAAAGTGATCCTGCTGACCCCGAATTGCCTCATATATCCTCGTGAACGACCGGTTATGCTGCACCTGTTATGCAATCTGTTCGGATTGGAATTCCTTGGCAAACGGCTTAATCCTACATAATCGCCATCAGCTTTGAGTTTTGCCCTTTTAGCTGCATATTTCCTGGCCATCCTGGCGCGTTTTACTTCGCGGGCTATCATTGATTCTTTAGCCATATAACTAGTTTTTAATGTTTTTAAATGGTAATCCAAAGTGCTTCAGCAGCGCATATGCTTCCTCATCGTTCCTTGCTGAGGTAACGAAAGTGACCTGCAGTCCCATTATTTTTGCAATCTTATCGAGGTCTATCTCAGGGAAGATAATCTGCTCCGTTATACCGAGTGTGTAGTTGCCACGACCGTCGAGTTTGGAACTGATACCCTTAAAATCGCGTATTCGCGGGAGAGCAACGGAAATTAGTCTTTCGAGAAATTCAAACATCCTTTCCTTGCGTAATGTTACCATGATACCTATTGGCATATTCTTTCTCAGTTTAAAGTTCGAGATATCCTTGGTGGAAATGGTCTGGACAGCTTTCTGACCTGCAATATCTGACAGCTCCTTCACTCCGAATTCAAGCAGTTTCTTGTCAGCAATTGCCTGTCCTACTCCCTGGTTCAGAACTATCTTTTCAAGTTTCGGGACCTGCATAATTGACTTGTATCCGAATTCCTTCATTAATGCAGGGACGATCTCGTCGTTATATTTGGTTTTAAGTGCAGGTGTATACATTACTTGATCTCCTCTCCTGATTTTTTTGAATATCGCACTAATTTATTTTTTTCATTAAGTTTTCTTCCTATACGGGTTGGTTTTCCCTCTGCAGGATCAATAAGCATAAGGTTTGAGATATGAACAGCAGCTTCTCTCTTGATTATCCCGCCCTGGGGAGCCTTGGCATTAGGCTTTGTGTGTTTGGAAACCAGGTTAACACCTTCAACTATAGCTCTGTACTTATCTCTGTCAACTTCCAGGACACGACCTTTCTGGCCTTTTGATTCACCGGTTATCACCATAACCGTATCACCCTTCTTTATATTTAATTTCTTCTGCATCGTTGTAGTATAAAAAAGTTACAATACTTCAGGAGCGAGTGATACTATCTTCATGTATTTATCACGGAGCTCCCTTGCAACAGGCCCGAAGATACGGGTACCTCTTACCTCATTCAAATTGTTAAGTAAAACAACAGCGTTATCGTCAAACCGGATATATGATCCATCCGCCCGGCGGATCTCTTTCTTCGTTCTTACAACAACTGCTTTGCTTACAGTACCTTTCTTCGCCTCTCCCGATGGAAGTGCTGATTTCACACTAACCACAATTTTATCACCAACGGTAGCATATCTTTTCTTACTACCACCGAGTACCCTTATACATAGCACCTCTTTGGCTCCTGAGTTATCGGCTACGGTTAATCTGCTTTCCTGCTGTATCATGATTACTTAGCTCTTTCGATAATTTCAATTAATCTCCAGGTCTTGTTTTTGCTCAGAGGCCTGGTCTCCGATATGCGTACAGTATCACCAATATTGCAAGTATTAGCTTCATCATGGGCCATCAGCTTTTTTGTCCTGTTGATAAATTTACCATAGATAGGATGCTTTACTTTCCTTTTTACGGCAACAACAATAGATTTGTCCATTTTAGCGCTTACAACAACACCTATACGTTCTTTTCTAAGATTCCTTTCCATTGCTGATCTAG
>CAYQBZ010000218.1:0-6079 GCA_964415855.1 uncultured Rikenellaceae bacterium | reverse complement strand
AGGTAAAACTGGTTATTATCATACTGGTCTTAATGATTAAAACCTGATTGGTTGATCAAGAGATAGATTTTTCAATCTTCAGAATGTTTCATCCTTCCCACAGATGGAACGGGAGTTCAGTCAGCAGTTGGAAGTGGATTTCAAACTTATGCTTAGGGCTTTTTTATCCCTGGTTTTTGCTTAAATCTCATAATTCATTTTAATTCCTCCGCAACTTTTGAAACACGGAATACTGTCTCTCCTTCGTTTATAGCAGGTACATCACGGACCAAAACAACCATGCCAGTGATAGGGGCGTAGTATTCTTCAAGAATATTTCCCCAATAATCCGTAGTGTCTCCCATTCTTGAACCTTTAGAAACAAACTGTGCCTTATCAACTTCCGTATATAAGATGCCATTAAAATTACACATGACCTCGTGGTCATCGACAAGGTATACAGGATGCTCGTTAATAAAAGGTTTCCCTTCCATCATTCCAAGCGTTCTTAGTACATTTTTCATTCCTTTCATTGCAATATCCACTACCTCTTTATCTACCTTTCCTTTATCCCCCCACTCCGGCGAAACAGCGGGAATACCCAATTGGTCGGTGGCAACATCTGAGTAGATCCCCTCTTTTGTCTCCTCGGTGCTTAAGTACTTATCTGGAATGATGTAATGGTTTCCAGTGGCATGAGCAAGCATCCGGGATGCTTCATTCAACTCCTGGTTCGGGCTATCTGGCATGAAATAAATATAATCTACGAGCTGTTCGTTGAATTCACCTCCGTGAAGATCTATGTAATAATCACTTATAACGATGATCTCATTGGTGATTGCATATGCGATCCGCTCGGAAAGTGTCCCATCTTCTTTCCCCGGATATACCCGGTTGAGATTCTTCTGGTCCACCGGATTATTATATACAGCAAATCCTTTGAAGGCTGGAATGTTTGCTATATGTACAAGCACAACTGTTCCGGATAACTTCTCAGGTTCAATTTCTTTCAATAGCTTTTGTAGCACAATTATGGGAACATACTCCGTACAATGTATTCCTGCATTGAGAGTAAGGACCGGTCCGGGTTTAGCACCCTGAATAATAGAAATTGGAACAAATGTACCTTTGTCAATCCCTTCCCCGATGACCAGTTTCCCGGAAGCTTTTTCTCCTCGGTTGGCTGTTACTGATCCAATCCTGAAGACATCACCTTCCTGAGCAAACAAAGGAACTGCCAATACAATTGCGAGAAATACAATGATTATCTGCAAGTTACGACAATCAAACCACAAAGTCAAACGCTAAAGTTCCAAAATAGAATGCTAAAGCTTTAAATGAAGGTTATTATCCCTCCTCCGCCGATTTTGAATGACCATTAGAATGGTGGGATAGTGCAAAAGCCGATGACCAGACAATCTCACGCCGGATTTAATTGACCATCAGCTGCCGGTTATAAATATCAGCTATAATGTGTGTTAGATTATTGCATATATGAACGGCCGAAATTGGTCAGAGGATCCGGCTTCTTCACTATAAAGCATTTGCCTTTAAAAAAAACCTTAAATATGAATCTGGAATAGCATTTGTTAGCATAAGGTTAATTTGATCGCCGGATGCAAGCGCTTTCAATTGTTCCCGGTTATTTTTATTCAATATTTACCTGCGGTTCCTCTTTTAAGTATCCTATTGATTGCAGGAATCTGTCAGTCTGGAAAATTGTGAGCCGGTAATTTTCAAAGTTTCTGCTGTTGAAGAATCCATGCTCCCCGCCTTCATATAAATTAAGATCACATCTGCCCCCGACCTTTTCCATTACCATCTTATAATACCTGGCAGTTTCAACAGGGATCAGGGCATCATTTGTTCCTAAAAAGAATATTGTCGGCGGCGCACCTTTTCTGATGTTGTGAAGAGGCGAAAAGTCCTTGTATGCTTCTCCGATCCTTTCATAACCATAACCACCGGGACCGTTATCTATAACCGGATTAAAGAGTACCAGGGCATTTGGTTTACAGTTTACTAACAGATTATCAGTCTTTTCATTATACCTGTCAATTAATGCCGTGGCAGCTGCAAGATGCCCCCCGGCAGAACCTCCTGATGCTACAATCCTTGAAGTGTCAATATGAAGTTCTCCTGCATGTTCCCTGATATACCTCATTGCTGATTTTGCATCCTTCAAAGATTCAAATGGGGTAGTCTGTTGTCTTGAATTTACCCTGTAATCTACCAGGAAACATACCATACCTCTTTGTGAAAAATATCTGGCATGTGGTGCAAATTGTTCGATAGAACCCTGATTCCATCCCCCTCCGAAATAGAAAACAATGGAAGGATATTCCATGCTTTTGTCAAGTGCAGCAGGATAGTACACCTCCATTAATAAGCGGGTCGTATCAATTTGCTTATAAATTATTTTTTCCTGGGAATAGCCGGCAAAACATGTAATCCATGATAACACTAAAAGGAACAGCATGAATTTTTTATGCATCTTTTTAGTTTTTGACAGTAAGCAAACTTACATAGTTTTAATAAAAAGTCCTGTAATTTTTTGATAATTATTGGTCTCCTGGTTTAATTACTTCAGGAATAACATCTTTCTTGTCTGAGTGAAACCTCCGCCTGATATTTTACAAAAGTAAATGCCGCTGCTTAATGCCTCAGGCTTATAAGAAACCTGGTAGGTTCCTGCCGGCCTGAATTCGTTAATTAATACAGCGACTTCTTCTCCCAACGAATTGAAGACCCTTAGCGTAACGAATTCCTCTTTTGGAATGGAGAAAGAAATTGTTGTTAAATCATTAAAAGGATAAGGGTAATTTTGATATAATTCAAATCCATCAAAGAAATTATTTGGTAATTCAGCATTTGTCAATATCCCTCTGTCCAGGGGAAAAGGTCAGTATTTATGCTAAGAAAGACGATAGTCCGATAACGATTAACCTGCTGTCTGCCCAACAACTAAATCATCGTCAGAACCATCCGGGGCATAACAATTACATGCAACAACAGGGATTCCGTCAAGCAATCCTGCATTCTTGGCAGCTGTCTACTTACCCGCTGATAATCTGTGCCATCTTAGTCCTATTAACTTTCCACTTATTTTAATCGTTCCAACAGCATAATTACAATTTTCAGATATTTCATAGGCATATCCATACTCCGTCGGTTGAAAATAAGGCATGTACCAGACTGTACATACGCATTTCCGGTTAACGGACATGGCCGAATAAGAAATAACCGGATAAGGAACAGTATCCCCGGCTCAATTTTTGCCTGATGTAAAATCTTTATATCAAAGGATGTAAAAAAATTTTACTTCAAAACAACTGTAATTTATTATCACAATGATTACCTGTATATAACGAAATCTGGCATGGTATTGGATTTAAAGCTGAAAAAAAGAAATCATGGAAAGAACAGTCAGTTTTTCAGAAGTAAACCATAGCGGTACAGTGGAATCAATTCCCTGTCTCAATCATATTATTGAGGCCTGCAAAGAAAACGACCTGAAAGCACAGCTTTATCTGTATAAATTATATTACAAACAGATGTTTAATCTAAGCCTGGACATTGTCAGGGATATAGTACTGGCCGAAAACATCATGCAGGAATCGTTCCTGTCAGCATTCGAGAAAATCGGTTCCTGCCCGGGGATCGTCAATTTTGATTCAGGGCTTAAGAAAATTGTGGAAAGCCGGTCACTGAGCAGTCTTAATAAAATATAGTCATCCTTTTTATTAAAATTCCGGTACATTAAAATAATAATAAGTCCGTAATTTTGTACGCCGTCAAATTATAGACCTGTCTGAAGCTGCCCCCAAATCTAGAACTCAACGAGAAAACATGTTTTTTCCTTTTCAGTAGAAATCGCAACCAGCGATCCGTTATGTCGTTTCATAATCTCCTGGGAGATACTCAGTCCAATTCCGGATCCATTTTTCTTGGTTGTGAAGAACGGGATAAATATTTTTTCAAGCAGTTCCGGCGGAATTACCGGTCCGTTATTGACAACACTTATAACAACTTTATTTTCCTGCTTCTTTGCAAGGTGGATTTCAATTTTTCTTCCTGATTCATTATCCAGTACCGCATCAATGGAATTATTGATAAGGTTGATAACTACCTGGTTTATAAGCTTATTGTCAGCGATGATCTCTTTCAGAGACTTATCGGCTGAAATACTAAATTCGATATTGTTTTCCCTCATTTTCCCTGAATAGGCTATCCTTATTTGTTCAGTCCAAACATTGACCGGGATTGCAGAAAACTCTGGCTTTGGAATTTTTGAGATCTTTCTGTAATTGTTCATGAAGTTGATCAGTCCGTCACTTTGCTCATTTATAAGTTTCAGCCCGGTTATGAAGGTCCGGATTTCCTGTTTGTCAATCCGGTCTGTCTCATCACTGCCAGCACTGGTCAGTATTGACTGCAGCTCCCTTGCAACTGAGGTCAGCGGAGAAAGATGATTCATAATTTCATGAGTAAGAACACTTAACAGCTTTTTATAGGATTCTGTTTCGCGTGATTCCAGCTCGTTCCTGATATCCTGTATGACAACCAGTTTTAGTACCTCCTCTTTCCTGCGGATCGTCGTGGCCCTGAAAAACAGGAGCTGCAGATTACCCGAAACCAGGCTCTTATAGGTGAAGGTCTCGCCTGGCTTAAGCCTGCACACCACTTCGTAAAAAGCAGGATGCTTTATGCTCAGAAGCTTCAGATTTGTTGACTCAGGGGAGATACCTGCGTACAGACACGCTGTCTTATTGATAAGCTCAATCCTGTTATCGGCTCCAAGTACCAGCAGACCGGCCGAAGCATGCTGTATAACTGTTCTGTAGTACGACTCATTATATTCATTCCTTATCTTGATCTCCTGGAAATGTTCATTCAGAAGGTTTATGCTGTTGTATACCCTGGCAAGGGTCTTGTTCCCTGTCACTTTCTGGAAACGTACCGTTGTATCATCATTCCTCAGCGAGTCAAATAAGAAGCTTATAGCATCGCCTGTCGAACTATATATCCTGTTAATTAAAAGAAAGCATATTGCTCCCGTTACCAGTAACAGTAAAAAGACCTGAATATGGTCTCTCTGGTAGAAAATTCCTGCAGCCAGGAAGGAGAAAGATGCCAGTATAAGAAGGATGATCCTTGATCTTGTACTGAGAAGCTTTTCAGATACCATATTTCTTTAATTTATTATACAGTGTCTGCCGGGTGATACCCAGCTGTTCTGCTGTTAATCCATGGTTAAAACCGTTCCTTTTCAGTGTGCTGATTATCATTTTCTGTTCCATTTCATCAAGGGTCTCTGTCAGGTTACCGATGCCGGCATCATTTTCAATAAACAGAAAATCGGATGCTTTCAGACTGTCGGACTCTGCCAGTATCACGGCCTTTTCAATTGTATGCTGCAATTCACGGATATTTCCATACCAGGCATTTCTTTTCAATTTTTCAAGACCATCCTTTTCAAGCTTAAGATAGCTTTTATTATATTTTTTTCCGTAAATGCCGAGAAAATGCAACGACAGATCCTCTATATCTTCAAGTCTTTCACGTAAAGGGGGAAGATGAATCAGTATCGTGTTCATCCTGTAAAGGAGATCCTGCCTGAACTGGTTCTGAGTAACCATTTCAGTCAGATTTTTATTCGTGGCGCTTATCAGTCTGAAATCAACGGGGATCTCCTTTGTGGATCCGACCGGTGTAACTACCCTCGTCTGGAGTACCGTAAGAATCTTGGCCTGGAGGTTCACCGGAATATTCCCGATCTCATCAAGGAAAAGAGTTCCCTTGTGGGCCAGGGTAAAACGTCCTGTCTTGTCTTCATGTGCATCGGTAAAAGATCCTTTCTTATGGCCGAAAAGTTCACTCTCAAAAAGTGTTTCACTTAATGATGACAGATCCACAAGTACAAATAATTCGCTGCGCCTTCCTGATCGCTGGTGTATTTCTCTTGCGATCATCTGTAACTATCTTATGCTCTTCGTTGTAAATCTTTTCCCCGTCACCCGAAACCCCACACCCGTCACCCGTCGGCTTTCAACACGCCGACCAGTGGATGAGGTCCATTTTGAACGGGTCGCTCAGGTAC
>CAYQBZ010000217.1:0-6104 GCA_964415855.1 uncultured Rikenellaceae bacterium | reverse complement strand
AAATATGTTAATTTTATTAATTATTTGGCTTAAATATTTTTCATATAATTTGCATAATCCTTTTTTTCCTACTTTTACCCAAAATCCTAATTAGAAATCATACTGACGTGAGAAGTTTAACAGACAGACTCTCAGGCTATGACGCCCCTCAGAGGGCTATGCAGGCCGGTATTTACCCTTATTTCAGGGAAATTGAATCAGATCAGGATACGGAGGTGATTATCAAAGGGAAAAAAGTCCTTATGTTCGGGTCAAACAGCTACCTCGGTCTTACCAATCATCCAAAAGTGAAGGAAGCAGCCATTGCAGCCATCAATAAGTACGGAACCGGATGTGCAGGATCGCGGTTTTTAAACGGCACTCTCGACATTCACATAAGGCTTGAAGAGAAACTTGCAAACCTTGTAAAAAAAGATACTGCACTTTGCTACAGCACAGGCTTCCTGGTAAATCTGGGTATTGTTTCCCTGCTCTCCGGACGAAATGATTATCTTATCCTGGACGAACTCGACCATGCTTCAATAATTGAGGGCAGCAGGCTTTCGTTTTCGAAAGTGATGAAGTTTGACCATAACAATATGGATTCACTTGAAGGCAAACTTAAGCTTTGCGAGAAAGATAGAATAAAGCTCATTGTGGCTGATGGTATTTTTTCAATGGAAGGCGACATTGTAAGACTGCCGGAGCTGGTTGAATTAGCTGAAAAGTATAATGCATCGGTGATGATCGACGATGCACATTCCCTTGGCGTGCTGGGTGTTAACGGATCCGGAACTGCATCTCACTTCGGGCTGACCGAAAAAGTGGATCTTATAATGGGAACCTTTTCGAAATCGTTTGCATCGCTGGGAGGATTCATCGCAGGTGACAAGGAGGTGATAAATTTCGTAAAGCATAATTCAAGGACACTCATCTTCAGCGCAAGTATGACTCCTGCGTCTGTGGCAGCTGTAAGCGCCTCAATTGATATAATGGAAAGTGAACCTGAGAGAATAAGTCACTTGTGGGAAATTAGCGCTTATGCCCTCGAAGGATTTAAAGTGGCAGGCTTTGACACAGGGAAATCTGAAACTCCCATCATTCCCCTATTTATAAGGGATGATATAAAAGCTTTACAGCTTACCCGTCTGCTTCTTGAGGACGGAGTCTTTGTGAATCCTGTCGTGTCGCCTGCTGTTCCGAAAGAAGATTGCCTTATCAGATATTCACTGATGGCCACACATACAAAGGAACAGGTCGGGATATCAATTGAGAAGATATCAAAAGCAGCAAAATCACTGGGAATATTAACATTATGAAAAAAGTAATCCTTATTACAGGGATCTCCAGCGGATTCGGAAAAGAGACAGCAAAACTTCTGGCGGAAAAGGATCATACTGTATACGGAACTGTGAGAAGAGAGTGTGAACACATGGAGGGTATTCACTATTTAATGATGGACCTCACCGATATCAATTCAATAAGAAAAGCCGTAGATGATATTATTGACAAAGAGGGCCGGATTGATGTACTTATCAATAATGGAGGTATGCATACCGGAGGGCCCGTTGAGACGTCACCTGAATATAATATAAGCCTGCAGATGGATACCAATTTCCTTGGTATGGTCCTCTTAACCAGGCAGATATTACCTGTCATGCGAAACGGGGGAGGTGGCACTATCCTTAATGTGAGCTCAATAGGAGGATTAATGGGTCTGCCCTTCCAGGCATTCTATTCTGCAGCCAAATTTGCCACAGAAGGCTTCAGTGAAGCCCTGAGGATGGAGGTAAGGAAGTACAATATTAAAGTTGTTTTAATTAATCCGGGTGATTTCCATACCAGCAACTCGGCCAACAGAAGAAATTACCTTGCACCTACAGGAACAGACGATCCTTACAATGAACAGTTTGAAAGAACACTTTCAATTATTGAGAGCGATGAAGCCAAGGGGTGGAAACCTGTTGCCCTGGCAAGGAAAATCGTCAAAATAATTGAGTGTGGTAATCCCCGTCAGAGATACATTATTGCTTCATTTGAACAGAAACTTGCGGTCCTCCTCAAATATATCCTGCCAGGGAAAATATTCAGGTGGATACTGGAAAATCACTATAAGATCAAGTAAATGGCAAGTTGCCCTGCAAGTGAGCTACCCCAGGGTATAGGCAAATATACCGTCGGGATGACTGCTGAGAGGACAGGCAGGGAGCTTACTGAACTGATTTCGATTCTGAAAGAAATGGGTATTGATGCTAACGGGGATACTTCACTACGATTAATCGCAGAACAGCCTGGGATTTCTCCACGCGATGTCTACACCATCCTTTCCGGCGATTAGAACAAGGGTTGCATCTTTATGGCAGTAAATCAATCGACACCCCATCCGTATTTCTTAATACTGCTGACAGGATTAAGAGTTATTGAACGCAAATACATAAGATAAGTATCTGAGAGTTCCCCGGGCCTGATTGTCAATGTGTACAAGCCCGGTTCAGGAAAATCAATATATCCAACAGGAAATTCCTGATATTCATACCAGTCGCCGGTACAAACCACATTTGCCTTCAGATGCGATCCTCCTGAAATAATTTCAAAGGATTTTCCTTCCCATTCCTTATTAGCCGCATATGATATCACTACAGAATATTTTCCGGGTTTCTCAATTGAGATATTCCAGTCAACCGAATCGTCGGGTCCGGTCCATTTTGATATATGGAATCCGCCTTTGCGGTTAAAACGCGTCACAGCATTTCCATTTGTAATTGCAGTAAGGTAATTGAGCTCTTTCTTTTCTCCACCCGTAATAGATACTACCTGTGGACTCACCTCCGGCGGACCTTCTGTTTCCACCACCACCACAGAAAAAGGACTATCCGGCGGATCGGCTGAAAGGATTATTGTGGTACTCCTGCTATCTTTCCTGAACGGTAACTTAACTGAAGGTGAGGTCAATAGCGATACCGATTTAACCTCATTCCGGAGACCTTTTAATTCAATTGAAGCATTATTGGTCCAGTTACGGACAAAGAGGAAGATCCTGTTATCCTTTACCGTGCAGTATCCCCAGTCCAGTTCACCGAACGGATTGGCAGAAGTGCCGTATATTGCTTCAGCATTACGCCCGACCCAGGGTCCGACCTGGCTGAAAATTCCCATTGTAGCTTCAGGTATCTCTCCACTACCCTGCGGACCAATGTTCAGGAGGTAGTTCCCGCCACGACTGACAATTTCGACGAGACGCTGAATCACTGTCGAAGGACTTTTCCAGAGAGTATCAAACCTGCTGAATCCCCAGGTCCTGTTAAGCGTCATCGGAGTTTCCCAGTATTCCTCAAGTCCTCCCGGGGGCATACCATTATCCCCCATGCTCTGGTAATCACCCAGAAACTCCTGATCGTAATGACCGACCCGGCCATTAACAAGAGCATCCGGTTGTATCTCCCTTACAAGGTTGACAAAATCCCTCCCCTGCTCAGGTGTATACATCCCCCTGTCAAACCATACCAGTCCGACAGGGCCGTAATTGGTAAGTAATTCTCTGAGCTGTGGCTTAGCTTTTTCCACAAGATACCTGGTGAATTTTTCTTTGTTGTACAGATCTGATCCCCAGTCATTGTCATAATCCCAGTTGTTCCCGTATCCTCCGGGATGGTCCCAGTCCTCACGATGGGAATAATAGAAGCAGAACCTGATGCCTTCCTCCCGGCATGCCTCGGCGAGCTCCTTAAGCGGGTCGCGTTTGAATGATGTCCAGTCAACAATATTATATGAAGATACGCCGGAATGATACATGGCAAATCCGTCGTGGTGCTTTGCGGTTATGACAATATATTTCATACCTGCTGCCTTTGCAAGGCTAACCCACTTGTGTGCATCAAAGAGCACAGGATTAAACTCATGAGCAAGATCACGGTATACATCCACCGGAATCGTAAGTTTCTTCATTATCCATTCGGCATTTTCGCCCACAGGCACCTGTTTCCCGTTCCATTCCCCGGCAAGCCGGGAGTAGGGCCCCCAGTGAATGAACATACCGAACTTGGCATCCCTGAACCATTCCAGACGATCGTTAGTAACAGCGGTTCCGTCATTCTGACTCATGATATTTCCTTTCTCCTCACTGTTCAAACAACTTACCAGCGACAATAATGAAAACATGGACAGAAGTGACATTACTGAAGATATTCTACTAATTTTCATAGATTTGGTTTTGATGGATATTAAAAGTGACTCTGTTTTGTCCTGCCATTTATAGCGAATTTAATAAACTTCCCTGATCTGTATGCAGATAATATAATTAAACACGCAGAATTCAGTAACACCCGGCGAACAAAGTTGGCAATTGGCATAAGGCAGTTGGCAAATTAAATTCTAATCCGAAATTAATAATATCACCAGGGTTCATACTCTTGAGTCTGTACTTTATTTGATAAACCAGTTTTGCCAATTCAATTGTTAAACCTAATTTTGAACCAGATATTACTGCCTTCAAACAGGACTTTTCATTAAGTCATTTAAACACAGCTATCGGCATGACGGAACTTGAGAAATATTTCAGCCATTACAGGAATAATATTGTCGGTATCAATAATGAAATAGAAACACCATATGGGAAAAAGAAACTGGTCTATGCCGACTGGATTGCGAGTGGCAGACTTTATGCACCGATAGAAAAGAGGCTCTCGGAGGATATTGGTCCGATGGTGGGGAATACTCATTCCGAATCAACGTCCACAGGTAAAGCAATGACGGATACTTATCACCTGGCCCAGAAAATTGTAAAGAAACATGTCAATGCCGGTGAAAATGATATCCTGATATTTACGGGAACAGGTATGACTTCTGCATTAGCGAAGCTCCAGAGGATATTGGGGCTCAAGGTCCCCGAGCAGGCAGTGAATTTCTGTAGCTATTCAAAAGGGAATTATCTGAGGTGCAAGGACATACCCAACGGGAAACGACCTGTTGTATTTCTTACCCACACCGAACATCATTCAAATCACACTTCGTGGTTTGAGACCCTGGCTGATGTGGTTGTTCTTGAACCATCTCCCGACCTTACGGTTGATCCGGATACACTACGGAAAGAGATTGTTAAATATAAGGACCGTCCCTTGCTTATCGGATCATTCTCGGCTTGTTCAAATGTTACAGGATATTATCCTCCGTTTTATGAACTGGCTGAGATCATGCACCAGCATAACGGATATTGCTTCATCGATTTTGCAGCTTCTGCTCCATACGTGGATATTGACATGCACCCGGCTGAAAAAAAGCAACAACTTGATGCTGTTTTCTTCTCACCTCATAAGTTCCTGGGAGGTCCGGGCAGTGCAGGCGCACTCATTTTCAGCAAAGAGCTTTACAAAAACAATACACCCGACACTCCGGGAGGCGGTACCGTGAAATGGACCAACAGGTGGGGCGGCTACAGCTATATAAGCGATATTGAGGTAAAGGAGGATGGCGGTACACCGGGATTTCTTCAGGGAATAAAAGCAGCACTGGTTATTTCCCTGAAAGAGAAGATGGGAAGATCAGAAATACGACTCCGTGAACAGGAATTAATAGATATAGCTTTCAATGAATTATCAGGAATCAATGGTCTGCACATTCTGGCACCTGACATAAAAAGGCGGCTTGGTGTCTTTTCATTTTATATGGATAATATTCATCACAACCTGGTAACCAGGATACTCAACGACAGGTTTGGCATTCAGGTAAGAGGGGGTTGCTCATGTGCCGGGACATATGGGCATTTCCTGCTTGATGTGGATATCAATATGTCTAAAGAGATCACTGACATGATAGATGCCGGGGATCTGTCGAAGAAACCGGGATGGATAAGACTGTCACTCCATCCAACCATGACAAATGATGAATTACTGTTTATTACCGATGCCATAAGACAAACATCCAGCCATGCGGGAGAATGGGGGGTCGATTATTTATATGACTGCCATACCAATGAATTCAATCATAAATTATATCCCGGCAAACAAATGGCTGATTATGCCGGGTGGTTTGAATTGTAGTCGGAAGTCCGGAGTCCGAAGTCGGAAGAAAAAAACAGTTGGCAGTTGGCAGTTGGCAGTTGGCAGTTGGCAGTTGGCAGTTGGCAGTTG
>CAYQBZ010000216.1:0-6106 GCA_964415855.1 uncultured Rikenellaceae bacterium | reverse complement strand
AAAAATCTCCGCAAAGCTAATAAAAAAACGGCATAATGACAGAATGCACGGACTGGTCGCGAAAGGATCACGCTATATTTTGCATTTTCACCATTGTGGCGTTTTTTATTACCTTTGCCACACTATAAGTAACACAAGCCATGGAATCGACAAGGCAGAAAAAGGTATCACGGCTGATCCAAAAAGAAGTCGCCGATATCTTTCTAAAAAGGGGAAATGAGCTGGCACACGGAAAATTAATTTCAATTACCAGGGTAAGGATCAGTCCCGACCTTTCTTTTGCAAAAGTTTATATCAGCATATTTCCTGCTGATAACCAGAATGCTATCCTCCAATCCGTACAGGAACATACTCCCAAGATCAGGTTTGACCTTGGACAGAAGGTAAGATCTCAACTTCGTATTGTCCCTGATATTGTATTTCATATTGACGACAGCCTTGATTACATAGACCATATAGACGAGCTGCTGAAATCCTGATATTTATGCAATACGAACCCATTAAAAAATCGTTGGGCAAGTTTTTTGCCGGATCGTTATTTTTAAGAAAAACCCTTTATTTACTCCTTGACCTCTTACTCCTTCGTAGCTGGCATGTAAAAAAGACTCTGAAGAAAATAAGCCAGGAGTTACCTGCTAAAGCTTCAGTGCTTGATGCCGGCTCAGGATTCGGCCAGTATTCCTGGCGTATGGCCAGAAATAACACCGGTTGGAACATAACTGCTCTCGATATCAACAACGAACAGATCGATGACTGTAACAGGTTTTTTAAAAAAACAGGCCTGTCAGGAAGAGTTAAGTTCAGTACCTGCGACCTGACCGTTCTGAAAGACGCCGAAAAGTATAATCTTGTCCTTTCTGTTGACGTGATGGAACATATTGAAGAGGACGTAAGGGTATTTAAGAATTTCTTCAGAGCGCTGAAAGATAAAGGGATATTACTTATCTCAACACCTTCTGACCAGGGAGGATCGGATGTACATGCAGAAAGTGACGAATCTTTTATTGATGAACATGTAAGAGACGGTTATAGTATAAAAGAACTTACTGATAAACTGATGCTTGCAGGCTTCAGAACAGTTACGGCACGCTATACTTACGGCAGACCGGGTAACATCTCATGGCGATTGTCAATGAAATATCCTGTTAAGATGCTGAATATCTCATATCTTTTCTTTATCATCCTGCCTTTTTACTACCTGGTCTTTTTCCCGGTTTCAGTAATACTTAACTTTTTTGATATCCGTTTAAATCATAAAAAAGGTACGGGATTGCTTGTCACCGCCAAAAAATAGCTCTCAGTGAAACTCTCCGTATACATAGCAAAACGATATCTCTTCGCAAAAAAATCGCGGAATGCAATAAATATTATTTCAGCAGTCTCAGTTGCAGGAGTGGCGGTCGGGACGATGGCTCTTATTATCGTCCTGTCTGTTTTTAACGGACTTGAGACAATGGTAAGCGCAATTTTCAACACGTTTGATCCTGATATTAAAATATCCGCCCGCGAGGGCAAAACATTTATTGCAGATACCTCTAAGCTGAGAATGCTGTCGGATGTAAACGGAGTATGCTGTTACTCGCTCTCGCTGGAGGAAAATGCACTTCTCAAATATGGAGACAGGCAGTATATAGCGACCATAAAAGGGGTTGACGATAATTATTCACTGGTAACTAATATAGACAGCTCCATGTGGGAGGGCGAATTCATATTAAAGAATGAGAACGGCACAAGGCCATTTGCAGTACCCGGACTTGGAGTTGCACAGAATCTTGGCATCAGGGTAAATTTCATAACTCCACTCACTATAATATATCCGGGGAAAAACGCCAGCACGGCATTAAGCGCCGAAAATACGCTGAACCGCCGGTATATCTTTCCTTCAGGTATATTTGAAGTCGAAAAAGAATACGATTCAAAATATGTCTACATCCCAATTGATGTGGCGCGTGAAGTAACCGAAATTGAGAAAGGGATTAGCTCAATTGAGGTACGGTTCAACGGGCTGGCAGATCCGGGTGAAGTACAGAAAACAATAACTAAAATCTACGGTGAAGAATATACTGTGAAAAACAGGTTTGAGCAACAGGAGATCTTTTATAAAGTAATGAAGTCTGAACGTCTTGCAATCTATTTTATTCTTACCCTTATTCTTATAATAGCATCTTTCAACATTATAGGTTCGCTTACAATGCTGATCATTGAGAAAGAGAGGGATATTGAAATTTTGAAGAGTCTTGGAGCAGATAAAGGACTGATAAGGAAGATATTTATCTTTGAAGGATGGCTTATATCCATAATAGGGGCGACAGCAGGTATAATACTTGGCTTTATAATCTGTTGGTTACAACAGACTTTCGGCCTGGTAAAACTTCAGAGCGATTCCCTGATCATGGATGCCTATCCTGTAGTTATGAAGGTCAAAGATTTTATTTTAGTGCCTGCAACAGTGCTTCTGATAGGCTACTGGGCCGCCTGGTACCCGGTAAGGTTTTTAACAAAGAAATTCCTTGACAGGGAGGTATAGAATTCTATTGTTATATTTACATGGTAGCCTGCATAAAGCTATAACTAATGTTAAAAAGAGAAAAGTGATAGCCTGATGATCCGCAATATACTCCTCATATTGATAGTTGCCTCGTTAGCAGCCGGGGCATGCTCAAGCAGGAAGAATAAAGTTGAACATGCTGAGATGATTCCCGAGAAGGTACTTATATCTATTCTGACAGATGCCTATATTGCAGACGGGCTCATTGCACTTCCTGTTGTTCACCACTGGTTTTCTTCACTTGACTCCCTTTCCACCTACTATGAGATAATAGAAAACTATGGCTACTCAAAAGAAACAATGGATAATACGATGAGGTATTATTTTATAAAGAAGCCCAAGAAACTGATCAGCATATACGATCAGGTACTGGGAAAATTAAGCGAAATGGAATCAATCCTTGAGAAAGAGTCCCTTATTGAACAGGCGAGGATAAGAAATCTGTGGAAAGGGCCTGATCACTACTCATTTACCGGATCACCGGATAGCCTGCCAACTACAGTGCACGTTAAACTTAATTCCAAAGGGAGATACACATTTTCATTTACCGCTACATTGTTCCCTGATGATCAGTCGCTGAATCCGGATTTAATAGTATACACATGCAATACCGACAGTCTGGAAACAGGGAAGAGGTATCCCCTAAATACACTTGGATATATTAAAGATGGCCAGCCGCATGATTACAGTTTTACAATACCGGTCCCGCGGCAAAACTTACTATCCTTTGCGGCCCTCTTATTTGTTTTTGATAACAGTCCCGATGATTTGTGGCAGAATGTGTTAATAGAAAACATCTCTATTGTCTATTCATCATTGCAGTTATGAAAGGCTTCTCAGCCCAATATATATTGACTAACACAGGACAGCCTCTTAAAAGAGCAGTAGTCTATACAGAGGAAGATGGTACTGTTGTGCAAATTGACGATACCGGGGGAAAGCTGACTGACAGGGCTTCAGTTGAATTTTATAATGGTATCATAATACCCGGATTTGTAAACTGCCATTGTCACCTCGAACTATCACATATGAAAGATTCAATTGCCAGGGGGACAGGCCTGGGTGAGTTCCTGGAACAAATGCGCAGTAAAAGGGAATCCAGTACTGAACAAATCATCACGGCAGCAAAAGAAGCCGATAATTATATGTGTGCCGAAGGAGTGGTGTTATGTGCTGATATATGTAATACAGCGTTCACATTTGAGATAAAGAAAAGGAGCAGGATCGGATATATAAATATGCTTGAGGTTTTTGGAATAGATCCGGAAAAAGCACAACACAGGCTTGATGAGATTATCCGGGTGGCAGAAAGAGCAAAAGAACTGAAAATCCCCTATTCGCTGGTACCACATGCAGTCTATTCAATGTCAGTCACACTTTTAAGACTTCTGCACGACAGGTCCAGGGAAAATACCGTTAGCACTGTCCACTTCCTGGAAACACCCACAGAAAAATCCTTCCTTCAGGATCATACGGGACTGATAATGAGCTCATATTATAAATCAGGACTGGTCCCTCCAAGACTTGAGACTGTTAAAAGTCATGCTGATGCTGTCTTGAATGAAATAACACATTCAGGTAATCTTATCCTGGTTCATAACACATTTGCCGACAAGCCAACGATAAGGAAGATTAAAGCACGGGGGAAACTTTTCTGGTGCCTGTGTCCAAATGCAAACCTGTACATTGAGAAGAAGATCCCTCCCCTCCCCATGCTCATGGAAGAGGGCTGTGAGATTGTTATCGGAACTGACAGCCTGGCCTCAAATGCCAGCCTGAGTATCCTCGGGGAGCTAAAAACACTGCAGCATCATTTTCCGGACTTATCTCTTGAAGAACTGATACGGTGGGGCACTGAGAACGGTGCCAGGGCCCTTGGAAAAGAAGATGCTTTTGGCAGTATTGTACCAGGTAAAAAGCCCGGGTTACTTCTCCTCCAGAATATCGATCTTGTAAACATGAAACTGTTACCTGACAGTGAGGTTACACGATTGATCTAGAGAAATCCGCTAACAACAGAGTACCCAAAGGTTTGCGTTAATATCCCCGCGAGTTTACTTAATTTGTGTTAATTTTGGTCCCCGTAAGAAAGCAAAAGATGGCTACGTTCCTTTTTGATGAGATAATATTCGGTCCGGTGATGAGTCGGCGGCTGGGGATTTCACTTGGAATAAACCTGTTACCTTCAAAGAAAAAGATATGTAACTTTAATTGTATTTACTGCGAATGTGGCTGGACAGGTAATATCCGGAACACAATTGCGGACCTGCCGGGCCGGGAAGTGGTATTTGAAGCTCTCGACCAGAAGCTGGAAGAGCTTAAAGGAAAAAACCAGCCTCCCGACGTTATAACATATGCCGGAAACGGGGAGCCCACTCTCCATCCTCATTTCCCCGGGATAATTGACGACAGCATAATACTTAGAGATAAATATTTCCCCGAGGCCAGGATAGCTGTGCTTTCTAATGCGACCACAATTGATAAGCCGTCTATCAGAGCAGCTCTCCTTAAAGTTGATATGAATATCCTGAAACTCGATTCTGCGTTCGACTCAACAGTGAGAATTCACAACCAGCCAAGGGTAAAAATAAATATGAAAGAACTTATACTAAACCTGTCGCGCTTCAACGGGAATCTTATTATCCAGACGCTCTTTTTAAGAGGGACCTATAAAGGGAAAGTTATTGATAACGCTACACCTGATGAGATCAAAGCATGGCTTGAAGCTTTAGAAAAGATAAGACCATCGGAAGTTATGATATACACCATTTCAAGAGATACGCCTGAGGGAGGACAACTGCAGAAAATACCACTGAAAGAACTCCGGGAAATAGCCAGAATGGTGGAAAGGATAGGTATTAAAACACAGGTATCCGGTTAATTTTGAAAAATCCCAACAACATACTTATATGTCCACTTGAATGGGGATTGGGTCATGCAACCCGGATGATCCCCCTCGCGAGGGAACTCATGCAGCTGAATAATAATATCTTTATAGGTGGAAGTGATAAATACTTATCACTTTACAGAAAAGAGATGCCGGGACTTTCTTTAATTAGCTTTCCGGGATTCAATCCGCAGTACTCTCGTTTCATGCCTCAGTACATCCATCTTTTACTTAAAATACCTGCGCTGTTACATCATATTATTAAAGAACACCGGGACCTGAAACGTATAATTTACGACCATAAAATTGATATTGTGATCAGCGATAATCGTTTCGGTCTCTGGAACAGGAAGATAAAAACTGTATATGTAACGCATATGCCCTTAATTCCTTTCCCGAAAGCAATAAGAGCGTTTGAATTCATAGGTATTTTACTTCACCGGGCCATTATAAGTAAGTATTCTTTTTGCTTTATTCCCGATCTGCCCGGTGAAATGAATCTGTCAGGAAGGTTATCTCATGGTATGAGACTACCGGGGAATACAAGATATATCGGTATATTGTCCCGCTTTTCCCCGGAGAAGAAGGAATTACATGGAAAATCAGACAGGTTATGCCATAATACAGTAATCCTTTCTGGTCCTGAGCCTCAAAAGGAAATTCTCAGACAA
>CAYQBZ010000215.1:0-6117 GCA_964415855.1 uncultured Rikenellaceae bacterium | reverse complement strand
ATCTCCAGTACTCAGCATCCGGAACGCAATGGAAAACATACGCAGAGGGATACTACACCTCGAAATCACCAATGGGGCCCTTCACTTATGCCCCCAATAATCCGCTTCTCCGCAAAACTGAAGGGCTTGTTACAGGTCCGGCCCACGGAAGTACCGTTGAAGGTCCCGACGGGCAGCTCTGGCAATTCTATACGATCGTGCTGTCCAATCCTCCGGGCGGACGACGTATCGGTATGGACCGTGTCATTTTCGACAAGAATGGAAACATGTCCGTCGAGGTTACAGACACACCTCAATGGGGCCCGGGAGAGAATGTTAACCATTCAGAAGGGTACAGCGGATCGGTCCCGGTAACCATCAACAAGATCAATGCCATGAATGCCCTTTCGCGGTTCTCTTCACAACAGCCGGGAAGAGATGCAGCCTATGCGGTCGATAATTCAAGCGGCACCTGGTGGGAACCCTCACCGGCTGATACCCTGCCCACATTAACAGTCGAGCTTTCACCAGCAACACGGTTCGACGTTGTCCAGCTGTTCACAATCGACGGAGTAAGGCTGATGTTCAACGGGGGCAGGCGTTTCTTCGGCAGGCCACCAGCAGCACCTCAGCCATCTCCTGATTCCGGAGGCAAGCCTGTTACCGACGCATACCAGTACAAGCTTGAAGTATCGATGGACGGGGAAACTTTCACCACAGCACTTGACCAGACTGGCAATTCGATACAGCGTAATACCATCTTCGAGGAAATACCTCCCGTTAAATGCCGGTTTGTAAGGCTTACCATGACGAACTGGCCCAGAACAACACCACTGGGAATACTTGAGTTTACTGTCTTCGGTAAAGCCTCGGGCTACCTGCCTTCTGCCGTGCCTATCCCCGTGAATCAATAATTAATCTTTTCAAATATTATATCAGAAGCCGCATGAAGAAAAGTAAAATTCTAAGATCAATTAGTTACATGATGTTAATCTGTGCATGCAGCATGGTCAGCGGGCAACCGCCGAGAGGCCCTCTTGCCCGTTCATCCTGACAAAAGGGTTACATTCCAGTACATAGCGCCCGGAGCCAACGATGTAAAGCTGAGTGCCCAGTTTGGAAAAGGTCCTGTAGCCATGACAAAAAACGCTTCATGTCTGTGGAGTGTAACAGTTGGTCCCGTTAAGCCGGACATCTACCCTTGTCTCGTCCTGGAAAAACCTTACACATTTGGTTAATGTTTCGGTTCAGCAACCTTCGGACTTTTTATAACATAAAATTAAGAGATACATTTCTTATTTACAATGTTATACTTCGGACTTGGATTGACCTTGATTATCGATTCCTTGAAACTGAACCTGAATCTTTGGTCAGATACCAGTCCTTGCCATCTTTTTCCAGGGACTATTATTAAAGGCCCCCAGGTCCTCATTCATTGTTATATTTAAATGATTTTACAGGGTACTCAGGTACAGGGGGGGTGGAAACAGGTTGTTCCCTGATCAGGTTGAAAAGGTGCTGAACGGCTGCATCAAGTTGGGCATCTTTACCATTATAACTTTCATGAGGCAGGTTATCGACCCTGATGTCAGGTTCCACACCCCATCCTTCGATAAGCCATTCTCCATCCGGCGAGTAGACTCCTGTTTCAGCAGCAGTGGCAATACCGTTATCCACCAGCCTGTTACTTGACGAGAGCCAGATCTCACCACCCCAGGTCCTTGTTCCAATGAGCTTACCCAGGTCCAGTCGTCTGAATCCTTCTGAAAAAGCTTCCCCGTCAGAGGCAGTCTTTTCATCCATAAGTACTACCATATGACCGGTATAGGCGAATTGCATATTAGGGATTGATTTGCCTACCCTGGGCGCCCAGTAGAACCATGCTTTCCTGATAAGCTTCTCAAGGAGCCAGCTGTCGATATTACCCCCGCGGTTATGTCTTACATCGATAATGAGTCCTTCTTTTCCTATTGCAGGGTAAAAGGATTTTACAAATTCATCGTAGTCCGGACTTCCCATGGCTCTCAGGTGAAGGTATCCGATACGATTTGCTGACAGGGTATCAACACTGAGCCGCCTGGTATACTCCCATTCGCTGTAACGCAGACTGGAAAAGGCATCTGCATCAAGGGGTTTGATAACATCCTCATAAACATTGCCTGTTGAATTTCTGAGTTTCAGCCTGACCTGTACCCCGGCTTTATTGACAAGGAGCTCATTTATGCTGGCGTATCCAGGAGTACTGACACCATTGACCGCAATTATGACATCCCCCTCCCTGAATTTCTGTCCCGGTCTGCCCAGAGGGGACAAATCAGCAGGGTAATCAGGATCGGAGCGATAGATATGGTCAATAACGAAACCTCCTTTTTCCTCGCTACGTGTTATAATGGCTCCAAGGTACCCGTTGGAAATGTTATCGTCAGCAGTACGTTTATCTCCTCCGCGGACAAACATATGCAGGGCTGAAAGTTCCGAGATCATCTGCGCCAGCAGGTCATCGAGCTCATAGCGGTCGCTTACCCGTTCAACAAGGGGCCTGTACTGATCATATATATCCTGCCAGTCGATACCATGCATGTTGCGGTCGTAGAAATAATCTCTTTCCATCCTCCATGCATCATCAAACATTTGTTTCCAGTCTTCAACCGGATCAATAGTAAAAGCCCATTTTGTAAGATCAACGGAATTCTTTTTGCTATCGGGTTTAGTTCCGTCAGCTTTAAGGACAAGGATTCCGTTTTTATCTCTGACAAGGATCTTTTTACCATCGCCTGAGAGGGTAAATCCTCTTATATCGTCTGCTATATTTACAACGTCATTATTCTTTTTGTTTGTTATCTTAAGAGCATAAAGACCTGTTGTATTATCATCAACATTATATTCTGACCAGTAAAGCCAGTCAGAGTTCAATTCAAAGTTACTGATATTTGCTCCTTTCATAGGTACTTCATATAATCGGGCACTGATACCGGTCAGGTCAATAACATTTTCTTCATTTTTTTTATTTGATTTGTCTGATCTGCTGTTTCCCTCCTTTACGGTTACAGGTTTTACACTATCTGGTTTTACCGGGGAAAGCTCATTAGCTTCCTTAAAAGGGAACACAGATGAGGCATCCAGTGAGATGGCATATATCTTTGCCGTTTTATCATAATAAGGTTCCGGCTGCCTGTCACCCCACGGACTTTTTACATATGTGTTATACGATCGGTCCGAAACAAAATAAATCCATTTACTGTCACTGCTGAAGCGTGGATAATAGCTAAGGAGCCTCTCGCTTGTTAACTGGTATGCTTTACCGGATTTCACATCAAACAGTTTAAGATACCTTATTTGATTGTCTGCAACATCGGCATATGCAATCCACCTGCTGTCGGGTGACCATGCATAGGGTCCCGAGAACCCAAAGTTGTTTTGTGCTATAAGCCGTATGCTTCCACTGCTTTTGGAATATAGCAGAAGCCTGTTATCTTTTTCATTGAATACTATATAGTTACCATCCGGAGAGGGCATATAATTTTCAATCATATTTTTGGATCCTCTGGTAAGTTGTACTGGTGCATTAAAGCCATAATTATCAGCCTTCCATATCTCATACTCTCCCGATTCATCTGATAGCATCAATATCTCGTTATCTTTGTTCATATAAGATGCATTTTTGTAGCGAATGCCATATTTCCGGGTTACTTCGGACCACCTGTAGCCTTCGACAGGTACCGAAAATATCCTCCCGCGCGAAGTTATTACAACATGATCTCCGGTATATGAAAGATTTACCGATGTGATTTTTGATTTGGGATCACTTATCCACTGTTCCTTCTTCTGATCAAAATCAGAAGTAATTTTTATATCAGGTTTTTCCAGTTTATCAGAATCGATATTGTAGAGTATGATATCAGCTCCCTGTTTGCAGGCTATTATGCCATTGAATATATCGGCATCATCAAGATCCCAGCGGACCTCTTTTGTATGTTGTTTCAGGTCGGATCCGTCAGTTGTCATCGACCAGATGTTCATTGTTCCGTCACGGTCGGAAAGGAAATAGATCCTGTTATTATAATACAATGGATTTTTATTTGTGCCCGGGTAATCAGCGGTAAGAGGTATAGCTTCGCCGGAACCGTCGAACTTCCATATCGACTGGGCAGATCCTCCTTTGTACCGTTTGGTATGACTTCCCTGGAACCTCAGCCGGGTAAAGAACAGTGCTCCATCTGGCGAGTAGGTGCCCTGATCCGCCTGGGAGAGAGGTATTATCTCTGAGGTCCCGTCAGCAGGATTGAGTTTTATTAATTGTGCATTTGGAATTGTTGAATAGCTGGTTGTTGAATATAATATCCTGCCATCAGGTGTCCACTGGTATATTATTGGTGTTCCTTCCTCATAGGTAAGGCGTTTTGGTGTTCCTCCTGAAACTGGCATTATGTATACTTCTGAAGGCCCTTCATACTGACCGACGAATGCTACTTCTGATCCGTCCGATGAAATTCTGGCATACGACTCCATCCCATGGTTTGTCGTTAACCTGGTAGTCTCCTTAGTTTTCAGATTGTATTTCCACAGGTCTCCTTCAGCGGTGAAAATAAGGTAGTTGTCGGAAACAGCAGGATACCTGTAATAGCCCGTTTGCTGTGCAATAGCCGAAGAACCGGTAATCAATAGAATAGCAGCTATAAAGAAAGTTCTTGCAGGTTTCATATAATCGGATTTAAAAGCATTTCGTTTCTTTGAGTAAGGAAATGAATGCCAGTTCTGTTACTCATCAGGAAAGATACTAAGGTACAAAAAGATGTGATAAAAAATAATCTGAAATGACATGAAAAAGATTTGTATCCACGCATAAAGTTATTCGGATCGCATCAACCGGATGGTATAATGATATTGATCAGATCACAGCAGGAAAAGCATTGCCCGGCCGCTTTTTAAGGACAGCAGGAACAATTAAGTTATTCACCGGGGTTTGAGATGTAAACTCCTCTTTACCTGTTCTCAAGTTTGAATACCACGGGTAATGTGTACCAAACCGGGACCGGGACGCCTCCCTGTTTCCCCGGTTTGAACCGCGGCAGGGACTTCACAACTCTTATTGCTTCATTATCAAGCACAGGATCAACACCTCTCAGTATCTCTATCCGGTCTGCAGAACCATCTTCATTCACAACAAATTTCAGGATGACCTTGCCCTGTATATTATTATTCCTTGCATCGGACGGATATTTAATATGCTCACTGATATACCTGAGTAAGGCATTTATTCCGCCAGGGAATTCAGGAGACTCCTCAACAACAATAAAGGGCTTGTTCTCTGCAGGGATTTCAGGAACAACTTCTTCCGTAGTTATTACATCTTCAATTACGCTGCCATTATTTGTAGCCTCTATAATCTCTTCAGTAGTTGGTAAATAGTCTGTCAGATCTGAAGTGTCTGAAACTACCTCAGGTCTTAAGTTCTTAAATTCTACTGCCTGATCAGGAGGTGGCTTCAGCTCAGGAGGAGCGACTTTTGCAGGTATTACCGGATCAGAGAGTATTATTATAACGGATGTCGGTCCGCTTGAAGCTGATCCATCTTCATTGTTCATAGAGAGAATGAAAGACAGTATCGCAAAAATTGCCATACCACCAAGGATGGACATACTTGTTGTGGATTTGTAGTGTTTCCGAAGGTCATACGCTCCGTAGGTCCTGTTTCGGTTCTCGAAAATGATCTCATCAAATCCGGGTACCTTTTCTTTTTTCCTCTTCATTTCTGATAGTTATTAGTTGTTAATAATTTCACAGACAACCATGTAACTCTATCAAATCAGAGGTCTCCATTACAATAATTATAAGCAAAAAGAGTGCCAGATTTGGTCGCTTTGCACCATCACAATTACTTATTGACAAACGATCCGCCAGCGTTCGGTTGTCCTCCAACTGGCGGACGAAGCCTTGCGGAGAGCAAGACAGGCTACAGGTCGCAAAGACTTATTACTTATATGTTCTGGTCATCGAGGAAGGAATGGCTATAACAAAGTCAGCTACATTCATGTTATCCGGATCCATTCTGTCAATACTATCCTGCAGGACTGTCGCTATGGTAGCAACCTTAAGCGATGGGTGATATTTGTTCAGATACCAGATTATTCCCATATA
>CAYQBZ010000214.1:2182-6130 GCA_964415855.1 uncultured Rikenellaceae bacterium | reverse complement strand
TCGGTTCTGACTATTCAGTTTTATAATACTTTTTACTATTTAACAGGAGGATCCTTTCCATGGGATTATAATTGAAATATACTTTTTGTGGAACAATCTTTTTGCATTTTACCTGCTTTATCTTTCCTCCAAATATTTCCCATGTGTCAGAAAGTGTAGTAACCTCGCTTCTCACTGGATATCCTCCAAACACCTCCTTTGTATATGTTGGAATCAATGTAATTGAATCGCCATTTATTGAATATGTACCCTCTATTTCAATTATCCGATTTAATCCATCATAAGAATTAGGCAGAAAAAGAAAGATACCACTTTTTTGGAACTCATACATATCAAAATTCATTGATGTGAGCTCTGCCTGATTCAATTGCCATCTACCAATTATCCAATCTGTTTTATTTTCTTGAGTTTGAACAACAGCAAGGAACACCGATAAAAATATTGATAAGATATATTTGCTCATTAACTATTGTTACTTAAGGATATAAAATAATTTTGGCTTGTCTTTATTAATCGATTGATTAAGCGATTTGAATCCAGAATAAGCCTTAGGTCCAATATTTGCAACTTCTCCTTTTTCAATATTCTTTCCAACCGAGAAGGTTAATACATGACCATTAGGGGATTCTTTAACTCCAGCTATTGATAGTCCTCCATTTTGTGCATTTTCTTTAGCCGTTTTATAGTCAACCGATTTAAACGATGGATTATCTTTAAATCCTTTTTCACCCATCATGTCATTTGCCATTCCCTTTTCAACGAGTTGGGGATTATTTGTTGCTGAAGAAACGGTTTCTAAAATGTTTTGTGTTGCCTGATTACAATGCGTCTCGTCCTTACCTTCTGCGTTTTGAACTAAACTTGGATTGGAATCATTTAGATTTTGCTGTTCCTGAATTGCAGATGTTACACTTTCTTTTGTTACTTCATTTATACCACCTTGGTTACTATACTCGCCGGTAAATTCATAATGAAGATTTGTTCCCTCTCCAGTTTGCTGAAATACGGCATTGGAGCCATCATTAACATGAGCAACTAAATTTTTATGCTTATCCAGGAAATCCGTCATTTCCAGTCCATCCGGATCGATAAACCTGATTGGATTATTAACAGTATAATTATAAAGAGACCAATTGCGGTTATTTTCAGCTAAAAGATCAATGGCATTCCACCTCCCTAACTGCGGGTCATAAAATCTTGCTCCGTAATCGTACCAATCGACCGTATCAGTACTGAAATACAAAACCTTAGCTTCGTCAAAAGAGCTTTTTTGGGAGTTTTTATTGCTATTTAATGTGTCTGAAATCAACTTTTCTGTTGCTTTTATACGTGAAAATAGCGATTATTCAGAGAATTTCATATTAGTTCCCCTATGAAGTTACAGTTTAAGGTTAAAATAAATTAAATGCTAAAATCTGTATAAAACATTGCTCAAATTTTCGAAATTGTATCTCTTAAATACCTTTACCTTTAGAACTAATATCTCACCAGTATTCTTGATTTTCTTCCTATCTTTGTGAAAATAATTAATTGTTATGGATACACAACATATTCAATTAAAAGTACCTATCAGTTTTGACCAGATAATTGACATTGTGCAGCAACTCTCACCAAAGGAGAAGCAACAGCTAAGCACAGTTCTTTGGGACGAGATCAGGGAAGAAGATATAGATATTCCGGAAGCGCATAAGAAAATTGTAAAGCAGAGGCTAAAACAAATGGAAGTACAACCTGAAAGCAGTCTTAGCTGGAAAGATCTTGAGCGAAAAATAAAGCTGTAGTATGGACTTTAAACTGACGTATGCAGTTGAAGTTTATGATGATTTACAGGAAGCTGTAAACTGGTATAATCAAAAACAGTCTGGCTTAGGAACACGTTTCTTTAAAGCAGTAAAAGAACAAATATCAAGAATTAAGAAAAGCCCTTTTACTATTGCTGTTCGATATGAAGATGTACGATGCGCAAAATTGAAAGGATTTCCTTATCTGGTGCATTTTAAGATATATCAGGATATTAATCTGATTAGAGTAATTGCTGTTTTAAGTACTTATCGAGACCCTGTGATCTGGGAAGAAAGAACTAATAAGTAATAACAAAACCCCGATCTCCCAGGATTCTGTTTATCTTGAGTTACTCGGTGAAACAACCTTCAAGTTTGCCTTAAAACTCTATGTAAACAACAGATCTATTTACAATATTTTAAATGATACTCTTCTAAATATTCTTTACTACTGCTACTAAGTTTTGCATATATGTCGCAGAAAGTAACTTGATTTTTAGATATTATACTCGCAATATCGTCATCATATCCTTCTGCGTATTCACCATCAACAAAGGAAGATAAATCAAGAAATAATTTTAAGAAGTCTGCTTTATTATCTTTGGCATTTTTTATAAACTCATTGTTAATTTTATAAAATATTTGATTAATTGATTTCCCTTTTTTAGGGTAAGTGTAAGAATAATATATCCCAAATTCTTCATCCGTTGTAGGTATTGCTTTCTCCAATTCTTCAAGAGATACTACTTTCCTTGCCAAAAATTGATTAAAAACAGAATCTATAATTAGTCTGTAATCTCGTTTAATGTTTTGATTGCTTCTAATTCTTTTGATCTCACTGGTATTTGAAGAGCAGGCAAAACATAATAAAATCCATAAAATTAGACACTTTTGTTTCATAACTTTAGTTAAAATTATCACTTAAATATTGGAAGATAAATGTCACCTTTGTTTGTGGTCCTTGAGAAATAGTCCAAAAAACTTGATTTGCTCTCTGATGTATTAACTCCTGGATTTATATTATTAACCGAATTGCTTGTTTTTGATCTCCTATTATTTTGGACTATAATACTTTGTAATGGACCATAATCTCTTATTGCATCATCAATTGCTCCCATTCCTTGAGATGTTGTTCTAATACAACCATCTGTTATTCTATCTTCAAAATCCTTGTCCTCTCTTCCTGCATGGACAGCCATACCTCTTCTTGTTTTATTAGAAGTAGTTTCCTTGAAATTTTCTGCTCTATAATTACCTCCTTCTCCATATCTGCTATTTTTGGAATCTTGAGGAGTTGTTCCATCAGCTTCAAAATATCCTTCATGTGTATGTCTTGAAGTTTTATCTAGCATTTCATATTTGCCATCTTCCCATTTCTTTGATGACCTTGAACCTACATTATTATGAGCTTGATAGGTTCCTAACAATTTATCATCTTTGTAATTTCCTGATGATTTATTGTCATCATATATCTTGAGCATCTTGGTTTTTCCATCATATATTAAATACGGGGCCATCCCGTCAGGATCAATAAACCTGATCGGATTATCTAATGCATAATTGTAAGGAGACAATCTTCTGTATTTTTCCGCCATTGGATCCGGAACATTCCATCTTCCTATTTGAGCGTCATAGAACCTTGCACCGTAATCATACCAGTCTAAATTTAATTGATCTTGAAGTTCTTTGCCATTGTATAGGTATACCCTCATTCTAATTGTTATCAGGGTTTAATATAACCAAATGATAAATATACTTCTTACTGACAAAAATATTACTAAACAGTGATCATCTTTATTCCTCTGCAAAAAGCTGTGCTCCGGGTGCAGATTCAAAACTGTAGCTGCCAGATCCGACACTATATACAGCATATCCGTCTCTGAATCCTTTTTCCTTTATACCAGATCTCCTGGTAATCTTCTTCCCTCCTTCCCTGACAGTCTTAAGGTCTTTCGACGGTATGTGGACTATCGCTGTCGAGCCAACAGGCACTTCAATATCTGTCAGGAACTTTTCATCCTCAGCCTTCCATTTTATTGAAGCTATACCGTACTGTGTCAGGTTTGAATAAGAAGAATAAGTGATATCCTTAACCGGCTCCGGACAAAAAATAATATTCCGGTAACCGGGATGTTCAGGATCAGTGTTCATACCTGCCAGCTTCCTG
>CAYQBZ010000214.1:0-2172 GCA_964415855.1 uncultured Rikenellaceae bacterium | reverse complement strand
AACATAGGATGATTACCTGAACCCGGATTTCTCCACCCTTCCCATGAGGTGGTTGCTCCCTGTTCTATCCACCAGCCATATCCGGGTGCGGTCCGCTTATTCATTGCTTCATAGGCCATATCATGCAAGCCATTCTCAGACAGGACTTCAAAGTAGAACTGTGTTCCGAAAATACCGGTATCAAGATGACCATCGTTTGCCTCAATATCCGCTTTAAGGGCTGCAACAACCCTGTCCTTCTGTTCATCAGGGACGCCCATCTTCAAAGCGAAAATATTACCTCCATATGCACCATATGTTCCTTTCTCACTATCGTAGAATCGTTTATGGAAGGCTTGCCTGGTTTCTTCCGCAAGATCTCTGTATTTCTCATATTCTGTTATATTACCCAGCACTTTGGCGCTCTTTGCTGTAAGATCAGCACATCGCCAGAGGTAGAATGTATGAACCATCTCATCGGGCGACAGTTTATCAGGCTGTGACCAGTCACCCAGGTTCATCCATCTGTTAGGCTTTCCATTGGGACCTGTCACCTGCGAGTACATAATCCCGGTGCTGTCGGTCCAGGTAAGCATATACCTTACATAACCCTTCATCCCTTCATAATTATTTCTTATCATATCAGTATCACCATAGTGCAAGTAGAACTCCCAGGGCATTATGCACATTGCCGCACCCCATGCCACCCCACCACCACAGCCTGGTTGCCAGGGGGCACCATTGGGCACATACCCGGTTTTTTCATTCTGGGCACCAAGGATATCCCGTATCCATTTTGTATAGAAAGCCCTGACATCGAAGTTATGCATCACTGTAACACATGACACCTGACCGTCACCCGTATATGGGGAGCGTTCACGGTTGGGACAGTCGCTGGCTATACCCCCGTGCATGTTATCGGTCTGGCTGCGCCACCAGATAAAATTTATAGCATTGAACAGCTCATTGGAACATTCAAACTTACCTGTTGTTTCTGTTTTTGTGTAAACAGCTTCTGCTTGTATTTGCTCAGGCATCATCTCACCCGGCCAGTTTGTGATCTCAACTTCCCGGAAAACAAACCATGTAAAACGTGCGGCATATGATTCCGCACCTCCTCCTTTAAGTGTATAAGAGTTATCGCCGGAAGGTGTCCTGTGAATATATTTTATATCGATCCTGCGTCCGGCTTCGCCTTTTATACCCGTAAGCCGTACCCAGCCGGATATCTCCTGTCCGAAGTCTATTTTGTAATGCCCGGCACCAAGCCTCTCCATATTATATGGTCTAATGATCTCCATTACCCTGTCCGGATCAGACATATGGGCTTTCATGATACCTTCAGGAGCTTTCCTTATTACGGCGCTCTCCCATCTGCTGTCTTCAAAACCCGGAGAACACCAGCCCGGCTGTTCCAGTCGCGCGTCGTAGTGCTCCCCGTCATAGATCAGATCCATCAGGATAGGGCCTTTGGATACCTTCCATGTCTGGTCGGTCAGGATAACATCTTCGGTTCCGTCAGCATACCTGATGTATATCTGGCAAATGAAACGCGGTGTTCCGTACGACTCGGTCCAGTTTATTGGAGCGTTGTAAAAACCATTGCCAAGCATGGCTCCGATTACATTTTCTCCTTCCCCCATCCTGTCAGTTAAATCATAAGTCAGATACATCACCCTGTACTCCCTGAAATCATCTTCAAGCGGGATCGGATTATTGACCAATCCAGGACGTTTGCCATAGTTGGTCTGATTCGGAACAAGAACATCATTTCCGACCTTCTCTCCATTCATGTAGAGTTCAAAATATCCCAGTCCTGTTACATATGCCCGTGCCGAAACGACCTGCTTATCTGCCCGGAAACTCTTCCTAAGCAATGGCGCAGGTGGAGGTGCTTTAAGAGTGTAGATATCTGTAATAGCCTGGCCAGGCTTTGCCCTCGAGGCTGTAAGCGGCCTTTCACTGTCGGGAATAGGATCTTCACCCTGCCATGGGACACCTATCCATTTCGCTTTCCACTCTTCCTGGTGCAATAATCCCATTGACCAGGAAGCCGGCTCACTCCATTCAGAAACATGGCCCTTCCTGTCCCATACTCTTACCTGCCACCAGCAATCTTGCCTCGATGACAACGGTATACCTCCATACCTGATATTTACCGACTCAGGCGATATAACTTTGCCACTGTTCCAT
>CAYQBZ010000213.1:0-6156 GCA_964415855.1 uncultured Rikenellaceae bacterium | reverse complement strand
TCAGCTTCGTCGCCATTGGTATAAACGAATACAGGAACATTTTTCCCTTCGTTTCCTGCCCAGTTCCAGTGCGGTAAGATATGAACCATATTATAGTCAGGTCTCCAATGACTCTGATACAAATAGAATCTGTCTTTTGGAATACCACATAAATCAACAATGCCATAATATGAACTGCGGGAAGAACGAACAGGCGATGGTTCACCAAGGTAATCAAAACCTGTCCATACAAACTCCCCTGCAATATATGAATCATTTTCCTGCCACAGGAAATCTTCATCGGGAAGTTCCGCATATCCGGGTGCTTCCACATCATACGAACTTACCTGGGTCCTGGCGTTCCCGGTGTTTCGACCACCAGCCTGGAATTGAAACCCGCCTCCCGGCTGGCCAGCGCCAAATCTGCGTCTCATGGGATTTGAGCTCGTATCTGTGGCGCTTTGCGGGATACTTTCAATGTACGAAGCTGAACTTCTCGGTTCGTCAGGGTTAAGGAAATTATCGGGAACGGATAATTCGTAATAACCACGGGTGCTGTATGTCGATCCCGATTCACTTATAATAACACTTTTCGAAGGATCCATTGCCCTGGCAGGCAGCCAGCGCTGACTATAATTCCAGGAATGAACGTCATAATAATCAAAATGACGCCAATGGGCATTCCGGTTCTGATCGCTGGCCATTGTTACCGGACGTGTGATATCATATTTTCTTACAAATCCTACCATGGCTGCCAGTCTTTTCAAACCATAATTTGAATTACTCTGAATATCTCCCATTTCATTTCCAACACTCCAGATAATAACAGACGGATGGTTACGGTCGCGCATCACGAAATTTTTAAGTATTCTTTCTCCGAACTCATAAAAATCTGTTCCTGGTGTGATGTCAGCTTTATTGTCATATTTATCGAAAGCTTCATCAAACACCAGTAAACCCATTTTGTCGCACAACTCAATAAGTTCAGGAGCACATACGTTGTGACTTGTCCGTATTGCATTACATCCCATCTCCTTCATTATCCCCAGCTCACGTTCCATGGCCCGTACATTAAATGCGGATCCAAGAGGTCCAAGGTCGTGGTGCAGGTTTACTCCCCGTAATTGAATATGTCTGCCATTAAGAAAAAATCCATCGTCAGCTGTAAATTCAAAGGATCTGAAACCAAAAGGTGTTTCGTTTGAATCAACAACTTTGCCATCGACAATTACATCGGTTTTCAGGGTATACAAAACAGGATTGTCAATATCCCACAGGGCTGGTCTTGTCAGTGTCATCCACGAGTCGAATTCGAGCGATCCGTTGGAAGAAACATTTCTTTGCTGTGTCCTGAAACTTTGAATTGTATTCCCGTCAGGACCAATTACAGTAGTTTCTACAGTAACCGGCTGATCGGCGGAATCCATGTTAAGGATATTGGTAAGGACCCGCATCTCTGCATAAGCTTCCTTTACAACAGGTGTGGTTATATAGCTTCCCCAGATTTCTTCGTGAATCTTGCTGGTCATCATCAGCTCAACATTCCTGTACATACCTGCTCCAGGATACCATCGACTTCCATGGTTTCTGGTATCGACATAAACAGCTATGGTATTTTCACCACCAAAATTCACAAAATCACTGATGTCAAGGTAGAAAGTGCTGTAACCATAATCCCATTCGCCGGCTAATTTTCCGTTTACATATATTTTCGGGGACGACATTATTCCATCAAATTTGATATATACAACCTTTCCCTGGTCTTCGGCTTTTACCTCAAAAGTTTTACGGTACCACCCTTCTCCCTGCCACGGAAGTTTTCCTGTACCTCCATTTCCATTCTCGTCGAAGGGACCTTTGATTGCCCAATCGTGAGGGATGGTTACACTCTCCCATGATGAATCATCAAAACCCGTGGCCTGGGCATTTCCCGGATTGCCTTTGGTAAATTTCCAGCCTCTATTGAAATTTACCCAATCCCCTGCAAATACTCTGGGCGTTGCCAGGCTCAATGCAATAATTGTAATTTGTAAGATTCCTGATATTCTTTTCATCTGTTCTATTTATTTTGATTATTATAATTTTCAATTTACAATTAAGGTAAATCAAACATAATATCGGATAAGAGCTCAAAATTTATTTTCATATCCATACTGTTTTTATATGCGAACGGGCGTTTTATTTTCTGAAAGATAATTAATCTGTGCATTCTGTATATATTTCCTGGTAAATTTTTATGTCATCTCTTGTCTTCCTTCCCTCTTTGACAAGCTTCCCAAACCGGGAGCGGTTGCTTCCCGGATAAATGTCCCGGGTGTAATAACCAGACGTACTGACAACTTCAGCCGGATAAGACTGAACACAAGCTGCTATAGTTAAATGCTTGTTATACAGCACTGTATGTTAATGTTTGTATGACAGGCCTTATAAGGGCAATTCCTCCGGCCTTAGTCTATTGCAGCGTTTGCAATAAAATTTACGTATTACTGGTATAACCTGTTTTAAATACTGACTTCAGGATATTAATCGAAAACCAGGCTGATATGAGAAAGATGATTTTAACTGTGATATGCATTGTACTGCTTGGATTAAATGATGCATGTGAGAAGCAATCCGGGGAACCCGATCTGACACCGAAGGATATTTCACTGACGGGTTCGGCACCTCAAGCCATACAAAGCAGTAATGATTTCGGGATCGAACTGTTCAGGAAGGTTGTTGAAACTGACGAACAAAACCTGATGCTCTCGCCACTGAGTGCAAGCACGGCTCTCACCATGTTGCTTAACGGATGCGGGGGAGACACATATACACAGTTGCAGGGAGCCCTTAAGTATCCGGAGGGAATGACGATCAGTGACATCAATGAAGCATATAAAAGCCTTGTTGAACAACTGTTGCAGGCCGATCCTAAGGTTAAATTCACTCTGGCAAATGCGATATTCTACAGGAATGACTTCATTGTCAAACCTCCGTTCCTTGCCACTATGAGCAGTGACTTTAAGGCTATGGTCGAGGGATTGGATTTTGGTGCCTCTTCAGCACTGATAACAATAAACAAATGGGCAAGTGACAATACTGCCGGCAAAATTTCCAAGGTGCTTGATGAAATTTCGGTCGATGCAGTCATGTTCATTATGAATGCCCTTTATTTCAAGGGCGACTGGAGCTATCAGTTTGATAAAACCGGCACTGAAGACTGTCCTTTTTATACGGATGACGGTTCAATAATTAATGTAAGCACCATGAACAGCGCAGTGGGGGCCAGGGTAGTATACGCCACCAACTACAGGGCAGTTGAGATGCCATACGGCCGGACTAATTTCACAATGACAGTCATTGTCCCGACAGAAACGCTGAAGACATTCTATACATCATTAACTCCTCAGGTATGGAACGAGATAACAGCAGGATTTGACGAAGCTGATGAGTTTGGAAAACTGATCGTCCGGATGCCGAAATTTAAATTCTCATATGAGAAGTATCTGAATCAGCAACTCCAGGCCATGGGAATGGTTGATGCCTTTAGGCCTTTCCAGGCAAATCTCTCAGGGATCTCCGATCAGTCGGTTTTTGTAAGCTTCGTGAAGCAGAACACGTTTGTTGAGGTTGATGAGAAGGGAACAGAGGCTGCTGCAGTTACAACCATTGGTATTGAGCTTACCAGTATGCCTCCTCAGCCTGCAACGTTCGTAATTGACAAACCCTTCATCTTTGCTATCCGGGAACGCACCACAAATACCCTTCTGTTTGTCGGACAGGTAGTGAACCCGCAGGAATAAGAATCAGAAAACATGACAATAGTATCAAAACATGGGCGAAGACGTCAGTACCTGATTAAGAAGCTTAGAAATTAAAAACGGTTACTAAATATAAAGAAACAATAAACTAATGCTACAATATATGAAACCATCTGTCAAAACATCCATCCTGTTTATTTTCCTTGCAACCTCATTAACAGGTTGCATGGACAAAACAGTTGAACGAATAACTTACACGGCCAATGTACCGGTCTACATGTCATTCAGCGATTTTCGCAGCAGCTTTTACAGGAGCGATCCTGTTGAGATAAAAATGGCGGGTAAAATATACGTAAAGGACGACTTTCTGTTTGTGAATGAATACGGCAAGGGAATTCATGTTATTGACAATTCCGATCCGGCCAATCCTGAACAAATAGCTTTTTACGAAATAATGGGAAATGTCGACATGGCAATAAAGGATAATATCCTGTATGCTGACAGCTACATTGACCTGGTTGCAATTGACATAAGCGATATAAACAATCCCAGGGAGGTCGGCCGCCTCAAGAATATTTTCCCGGAGGTTCTGCCAGAAGGGGATGTATGGTATCCCTATTCGATGGTAGATAATAAAAAAGGCGTAATAGTCGACTGGGAGATCCGGACCGTGACTGAGGAGCGGGAGCCGGGAACAGTGTGGGGCGGCTGGCTGTATCGTGGGGACTATACTTTCCTGGCAGCAGCAAATGCGGGCACCAAGTTGTCTAACGGAGCCGGAACCGGGGGTTCGATGGCAAGGTTCATGCTTAATGATGATGTCATTTACCTTATCGCCCATCCCCGGATGCTTAAGACGGTTGATATTGATGGGGCAGAGAATATGAGCGTGGTCGACAGTGTAAACGTTTCCCGCAACATGGAAACTCTTTATAAGGTTGATGATAAGCTCTTTGTCGGTACGACCACCGGCATGCTCATTTTCGATATTTCCAACGCTGCACAGCCCGGTCAGATATCATCTTATGATCACATAACAGCTTGTGATCCGGTTGTGGCAGACGGTCAGTATGCCTATGTAACACTCCGTACCGGTACAATATGCTCCAACGGACAGAACCTGCTCGAGGTTATTGACATTTCGTCAATTGCCAATCCCTACCTTGTTAAATCGTACCCGATGTTCAATCCGCACGGTCTTGGAATAGATGGTGACCTGCTGTTCATCTGCGACGGTGATGCAGGACTTAAGATTTACGATAAATCGGATCCTCTTGCAATTATTACCAACCAGTTAGCCCACTACCCCGATTTCGACACTTTCGATGTAATTCCTGTGAATGGTACACTTATACTCGTCGGCGAAGCGGGTATATATCAATACGACTATTCCGATCCGGATAACATAGTGCAGATAAGTCATATAAACATTACCGGGGACGGTAATTAATACGATGAATATTATCAGGCTTTTAGCTGTCACTCTCCTGTTGACAATATCTCTTTCTGCCTCCGCACAGCAGCATGAAAAACAGGAGATCGTGCTCAACGATGGTATCCGCATAACAGGTATAATTGTGGCTGATTCATCGGATTACCTGATGGTGAGAATAAAATGGCCCCGGGTAATAACGCTCAGCAAATCACAGATATACTCAACAAGCTATGAGAGTCCTGAAGGGATCACCACTATCGGTAAAGAAGGATATTACATTCAGCTATCGGAATCAATACTTGCAGGCCGCAACGGCAACAAAAGTGTAGGAACCATGAGCTTTCACCTGTCAAACGGTTATCAGTTCAGTAACGGTCTCAGTGCAGGCATCGGTACAGGTGTTGAAAAACTCGACATTCTTGTGATGCCGGTCTATGCTGATTTGAGGTTCCGGGCTTCGGAAACAAGGGTATCGCCCTTTGTATGGGTAAAAGGCGGTTACGGAATTCCATTGAGCGATCGTAGCGGTGAAAATTATTATTATGATTATTACCCTGATCCGAAGGGAGGAATGATGTTCGGCACCGGCTTCGGTATTGCACTGTATACATGGAGGAGCAACGCTGTCAGCGTTGGTGTGGGTTACCGCTACCAGACGATAGGATTCAGGCAGAGAAATATCTGGAACGGAGAATCACAAACTGAACTTATTACGTATTACAACAGGATTGAGGTCCAGTTTGGTTTTATCTTCAGATAATTGAATAAATGTGATAAAAGTAAATCATAAAATCATCCTGATTAAGTTATTTTGAAAGAGCTTAATAAGGATGTATCTAATGGGCAAAAGGGAAAAGAGTGAACAGCTACTTTCAGACCTGGAACTTATCAGGCGTTGTTCGGAAGAGGAGGTCCGTGCACAGGAACTCCTTTACAGACGTTATTTTTCATTTGCCATGTCGGTGGCCATCAGGTACACCTGCGACGAGGGCGAAGCAATGG
>CAYQBZ010000212.1:0-6166 GCA_964415855.1 uncultured Rikenellaceae bacterium | reverse complement strand
CCATGAAAATAGTTGAAATCGAACCATTTAACAGGAGAAATATGAAGTTTTAGCTGTACAAATGTAGGATTATGCCCTCCGAAAATATTTGCTCCGTTATAATTGTTTCCCCACTGCAGCCTGTCCTTAACAAGACCGGCATATCCCCATTTCCATGACCAGGTCACACCTCCCTGCATCTCGCTCCAGTCGGTAGCTCCTTTCAAATGTCCTCCTTCACGCTGTGTAAGAAATTCAGGTTTCCCAAGCAATGGTTTTTCATGATTATCCCTCAGGGAAGCATAGAATCCCCATTTACCGATATATGCTCTTGCTTCGGCCCCATTGCGCCAATAGGTTGCGTTTCCCGAAGAGTTATTAAAAACCTCACCACCCAATATCGGATTAATTGTAAATGAAAACAAGCTGTCCCTGTAATAAAACAGATCCCTGCGTGTATTATTATTTTTACCAAAAAGCATTTTCCCCGTAAAGCCGTTGAGCCGTTGAGCCGTTTTGCCCTTGCGTCCTTCACCCAATTCCTTTCCGAAATCCAGCAGGTAGAAATCAAGTTCCTTCTGTTGTCTGGGATTGAGTTGTT
This sequence comes from uncultured Rikenellaceae bacterium, assembly GCA_964415855.1. Lineage (GTDB taxonomy): Bacteria > Bacteroidota > Bacteroidia > Bacteroidales > VadinHA17 > LD21. Next base: position 5,586 of record CAYQBZ010000212.1, on the reverse strand, counting down.
CCCTTTTTTCTTCAGCTTCCTCAAGACGTCGTGAAATGAATATGCGGGAAAATGGTTTAATGGCTGAATTGATCTCAATGATCTGAAGATTTGCCAGTTCGTCGAGGAAGTTGTAGATGCCGGTGTTATTTACAGAATGGGGTACCTCCTGGGAATATATATTTACATTCAATAGTAAGATATTGATAATGGAGAAAATATAGGTAGATTTTTTCAGGAGATTCATCATATCCATTTAAAAAGCAAATATAACCAATTGCATTACTTTATATTGATTAAATATTCGGAAGAAATTATTACATGATTAATAACTTTTTCTGTTCTTTCTTTGGACGTCCAAAGAAAAAACCAAAGAAAGGACGCCGGAAACGATAAGTTTGGACTTTCGCTGCGCCCGCTACACATTGCCTTTACGCTCTACGCGTAAGCCCAAACTTCGCGCCGTTTCCGGTTTGCCTTCGCTCAGGCAAAAATTAATGATTTTAATAGCTGTCTTTATTAAATAGAATTATTCGCAAAACAAAAGAAAATTATAACATCAACCTTCCACAACTTTTTAGCCATACAATATCAAACCACTGAACTTTGTTTTGGGTAGAAAAAATACTCAATTAAATTATCTTTGCATTTTGTGATAAATTAATGAAATGAAATCAGAGGGGAGCCAGCTTTCGGGAGGTATGAGAATAATCAGGAACAATATTCCTGAATCAAAATGGTACGCTATCTATACCCGCCCCAGGGCGGAGAAGCAAGTGCATCAGAGACTTCTGGAAGCAGGTATTGAGGTTTTTCTTCCGCTTCAGAAGACATACCGCAGGTGGAGCGACAGGAGAAAGCTGGTAGAGAGGCCCCTCCTTTCATCATATCTCTTTGTAAAAGTAATACCAAAGGAATTCCCTGTTGTATTCAGGACAAATGGCGTTGTAAAGTTCGTTACTTTTGAAGGCCAGCCGGCTTCCATTCCTCAGAGGCAGATCGATAATCTCCGTCTGCTAATTAATAGTGATGCTGAAATAGAAGTAACATCTGAGAAATTTGCACCGGGTGATAATGTTGAAGTCGTAAGTGGTTCTCTGATTGGACTGACAGGAGAACTGATAAAAACCGGCGGAAAGAACAGGGTCGTTGTAAGAATTGACAGACTGGATCAGAATATTGTTATTACTATTCCCGTTACTTTCCTGGTAAAACGTCCTAAGGATAAATCGTTATAAGCTTTATTTTAGGTTGAAAGGGTTTGTCTACATAATTACAAATCTTAATAATACGGTTCTTTATACAGGAGTAACAAGTAATCTGAAGGAACGTATTCTTAAACACAAACAGAAGAAATACCATAACAGTTTTTCCGGAAAGTATAACCTTACTAAACTGTTATATTTTGAATATTTTGAGGAGCGAAGAGACGAAGCAATCCATCAATCCCGGGGAAATACTATATAAAAATCTATCCGGTAAGTAACCAGCATTACAATCCAAGATCTATGAGTCGGATTTTTATCTTAAACGAGTTCGGAATATCCGTTTCACTAATGAGGATCAGGTATCCCCCACCACCGGCACCAGCGAGTTTCCAGGCAAGGGCTTTATCTTTATACTGGTCGATAACCCTTTGAATTTCGGGATTCATCATTTTGGGGAACATTCGGATCTGGGCATTAAATGAATCAAGAAAGCCCCTTGTAAATTTAGAGATGTTTTTTTCTGTCAGTCCATCCCAGGCCAGGTCAGCGGCTTCAGCCAGCTTCCTTACATTCTCAGTGTTAATGAATGTATCCTTCAGGACATTGAAATCAGCAGGCCGGGGCCATAATGTGACCATATGAATCTTCTCTTCAAGCCATCTGATGCTATCCAGATCAGTTAAATTATCAAACTTTGATGGCCAGTATTTCCCCTTTTCGTAAAAAAATTTATTAATGCCCGGCATAGTAATTCCTATTGAATCCTGGGAACCGCTTACCTCTTTTGTTCCCGGATCGTTGTCGTATCTGAAGAGTGTCTTGGCAAGTTTTTCAGGAAATTCGAGGGGCAGGTGATTGTTCCATAGCTCAATTGCCTTTTTCCGGGTGGAAGTTGCCATTCCGGAGCGTTCGTTGAATTCAATTGTCGGTTCAAGAGATGCAGTAATTGCCGCACCGGGATAGTATTTTGATACATATGGCTGATCGATCCATGTACCTGCAAGGTCGATCCGGTAAGGCATTGGCCTGACTGCGCGCATGGCTGTTGTTGACCTGGCAGGAAGGTTTGCATAAGGGATGCGTTTTAGCACTTTGTATTCTATATTCATCTCTCTGCATAGCGTTTCTTTCTCGGGGGTATGGCCATCTTCATTGACAATAAGGATATCCGGCTTAAGTATCTTAATGTCTTCCAGGAAATCTATTAATCCGCTCCCCCTGTTAACACTTACCTTATGAACACAGGCCAGAGCGCTTAACATATAATGTCGTTCGTCCTGTGAGTTTACCGGTTCCCTGCCTTTTATTTCCTTTAATGTTTTATCTGATCCTAATCCGATAAATAGATCTCCATATTGTGCTGCTTCCTGAAGAAAGGCAATATGGCCCGAGTGAAGCATATCGAAACAACCTGAAACGAATACTTTCTTTTTTTTGCTGTGCATAGCAATTGAGTTATTTTAATTTCTTGTTTAACAAATTTAGGGATAAAAAATACAAGTCATTGCGAGCGCAGCGAAGCAATCCTTCAATCCATTACAAAATTTATATAATGGATACTATTCGGATTTATGCACATATTCAAATATATTGATGCCCAGTGAGATCTCGTGATTATTAAACGCTCCCAATGCAACATTGGTGGCAAGGTTAAAGTTATAAGCGATTTTTAATCCCTTATCAATATTGGCTCCAACTCCTATCCCCCACACTCCGGGATCGCGGAATACGAGACTTCCCCATACCTTTTTAATATACATCACCTGCGCAGCAAGTTCGAACTGGCTCTTGATAAATTTGCCCCCTCTGAGGATCACAAGCGGGGAGACATCCCAGTTTTCTGATATATTATAAAGGTATGTCGCATGAAACTGAAAATTAGCCAGTGGATTGTATTTTACATTTACTGCATCATACGTGGCATCGCCGAAACTGATATTTGAGAACATGAACCCGGCTTCAGCGCCTTTAAATGCCCATACAGCTGAGAAATCACTCATGAACTTGATCTTCGACTTTACATCCTGGTCAATAAGTGCAGGATCTATTGTATAGTTGGGATCATTGTAATAGTCGAGCAGGTTGATCCTGTTCTTGTAAAGTCCGGCTGATAAACCGAACATGACATGATGATCTTCATTTACCTGAAGATTATAAGAATATGATCCCATTATATATAACTGGCTGAATATACCTGCCTTATCATAAATTATCTTACCACCATACCCGGCATTCTCCATAAAAGGAAATACATCATTATAAGATACCCTGAAAGTCTTTGGACCGCCATCTATACCGGACCAGTCGCTCCGGTAACCTGTTACAAGGTACCTTGGATTAAAGTTGCCGGCATAGCCTGGCGACAGGGAGTATTTATCCATGAAGTAGTTCTCGGATAATGGGGTTTGCTGGCTGTATGAGATTGCGCCTGTTAAGATAGATGCTAGTACTATAAGTAGTTTTTTCATATTTTATTATACTTCAAGTATTAGTATTCGGTAATCGGTATTCAGTAATCGGTATTCAGTAATCGGTATTTCTTTGTTGCACAAAATGGTTTTGGGTTATAATTTGTTAATCCTTTTTACAGAAGGATGATGATTTGTCAATCATAGATTGAATCATTTTTCCAATTTGTTCACATTTTTGCAAGAGAATCTGACATTTATCAGACTTAATGTAACCAGATTCCTCTGATACATCAATCCAATGTTGTGTTTCAAGTTGTTCTGAATCGGAATCAGTCAGTTTGGAAATAAAATGAAGTTCATATCTCCTCTTTCCCCAAGCTTCAGCTATTTGAGCTCCAACAGATCTGGATGACCTTCTTATCTGGTCTGTAAGCGAATATCGTTCCTCAATCGGAAAATCTTTACTCATTTTAAAAATCTCCAAGGATACTTCTCTGGCCAGTTTATATACCTCAAGATCTCTGAAGCTCTTTACGTATACCATTTTTATTCAATTAGTTGGCAGTCATTTATAGTTTGTAGTCGGTATTCAGTATCAGGTCTTTGGTTATTTGGCTTGCCACTTTTTACAAACTACTGATTACCGATTACCGATCACTGGTTACTTCTTTTCCAAATCCCCTACCTCACAATATTCACCGTCCCCTTTACCATCCCTGCATTCTCAGTTTTTATTACAAAATAATACGGTCCCTCGGGCAATGGCGACCCGTTCGACATCCCGTCCCAGAGGTTATTATAGTCAGGATCGGAGAAGACAAGCTTACCCCACCTGTTATAAACACGCACGTCACATTTTCCCCATGCGGTCAATTCAGGAAGTTCCCAGTAGTCGTTAAAACCATCATTATTTGGAGTGAACAGATTCATAATATCCCTGTGAGTTGAATAGATCTCCACCGTTGTAAAAGCTTCTGCCGGATCATAGTTCTGATCGCCCTCATGATAGGCTCTTATCTGTACATTTCCTTTAGACACCCCGGTAAGCTGATCACCTGAAACAGTAGCCAGCTTAGTATCCATGCTCTTAAAAAGAACAGAAAGTCCGGATGTTGAAGTGGCAACCAGTGTATAACTGTCTCCTACAAGCAGCTTCACGGGAGCATCCGTAATAGTGATTGTCTGTTGAAGCCTGGTAACTGTTAATGTACCATCAACAAATGAGTAGCTGTAATTATTGTCGCTTCCTCCTGATATTGTTATCGGATAATCTCCAACTGGTGAATCCAGAACTGCTGTGGTAGAAATTGAAGGCAGGACATCCAGCACTGCTTCATTATCTCCGCTTACAAATCCGGATATAGTATATGTAAGGACCGGATTCTGAGCCAGGTGCTCCTTCGATTTGTCATCTGCAGTAAAAGTAAGAGGTGCTTTGTTAACGGTAAGTGTCTGAGGAACATCTGCTGCGGCATTATAATCAGTTGACCCGTCTTGCGAGGCTGTGATTACCGCAGTTCCAGCTCCTGTAATATGGATATTTCCACTTACTATTGTTGCGACCGAAGGATTGTCACTGGCAAGACTCACACTCAACCCGGAGCTGGCAGAAACGGAAGGAACTATATCGACATCACCGTAAGTTGCAGAAGGCAGAGTGTTGAATGTAATTGTCTGATCAACTTTACTCACAATAAATGTCTGGGGTACATCAACTGCAGGATTATAATTGGTCGATCCGCTTTGTGAAGCAGTTATTATTGCCGTCCCTGCACCAACAATATGTATATTCCCGCTAACAATTGTGGCTACATCAGGATTATCACTTGCAAGACTAATTTCAAGTCCAGAACTGCTCGAAACAGAAGGTATTATGTCTGCATCTCCGTAAGTTGGAACAGGAAGGACATCGAAAGTGATTGCCTGATCAGCTTTTTCAATGGTTAAAATGCCACTCATACAAACGAGATCATAATTATAATCACTTC
>CAYQBZ010000211.1:0-6167 GCA_964415855.1 uncultured Rikenellaceae bacterium | reverse complement strand
ATCTGAGGAAAAGAGTGTTCAGTATCCTTGTCGAGATTCTGGAAAATGTAGCACAGAACAGTCCCGGGCGGGAGCCGGAAGAAAAGTACGGTATGCCTGTTGCAATGATACGGCTTGTTAATGATGTCTATTCGCTTACTACGGGAAATCTCATTCTGAATACAAAAGTTGAACATCTCAGGGAGAAACTTGATTATATTAACAATCATGACAAAGCCGGGCTCCTGGAACTTTTCAAGGCAGCTCTTTCAGAACAGACCCTGGATAACGACAGTACCGGCAATATGGGTCTTATAGATATGGCCAGGAAATCAGGAAGTAAATTGATCTACCAGTTTGAGAAAATTAATGATCTTTACTCGTACTATACCTTAACAGTAAATGTTGCAGACAGGGGAGATTAGTTCAAAGTCTTATATTTTAGATCATGTCCATCCCAGACAGCAAAATTGCCACTCTTTATCCAGTCACCCAGAAAGATTATATCTGACCCTTCCTTAAGATTGAATATCATTCCAAGATGGCGGTGTCCGAAAATAAAATAATCGATTTTTTCTTTTTCAAGGACTGACCTGGCATACCTGATAAGGTCCTCCTTCTCCTCACCCAGGAATTCCTTCATTATCCCTTTCCCAAGTCTTGAGTTTAGTGACCATTTTTGTCCTATACCTACACCAATAGAAGGGTGCAGAGCTGAATACATGGCTCTCAGAGTTTTATTCCTGAAAATTGATAGCAGGATCTTATAGCCCAGGTCCTTTGTTCCGAGCCCTTCACCATGTGCAAGGTGGAATATTTTATTGTCAAGGGTTGTAGTCAGAGGACCCTTGTGAATAATGAATCCGCATTCTCCTGAAAGATAATCACCAGCCCACATGTCGTGATTACCGGTAAAGAAATGGACCGGGATACCTGAATCGGTAATTTCTGCAGCTGTTCCCAGGAACCGTGTGAATCCTCTCGGGACAACAAGTTTGTATTCCCACCAGTAGTCAAAAATATCTCCTATGAGGTATATCTCCCTTGCATGATCAGCTATGGAGTTCAGCCATCTGACTACCTTTCTTTCCCTTTCAAGAGGTGGAGAACCTGCAGGCAATCCAAGATGGAAATCAGAAGCAAAATATATTTTCCCGTTAACTGCCAAAACCCGTATTTAATTATTGAACAACTGTTCCAGTTTAAGCTGAAGAGACCTGCCATGGAGATTTACGGCAACAATGTTCCCTTCCTTATCAAACAGGAAATTTGCAGGGAGACTCTTTACATTGAAGAGCACTGCGTTCCTTGGATTAAGAGGATCATCCTCCCTGGTGCTGATCCAGGGTAACTCATCATACTGAACAGCAGCTTTCCAGTCTGACTCATTCTCATCAAGATTGATCTGATAGATTTCAAATCCTTTCCTGTTGTATAATTTGTAAAATTGCTTCAGCTGAAGGTTTTCGGAGATGCATTCTTTCGATCTGACTGACCAGAATGTAAGCAGAACATATTTGCCCTTAAGTGACGAAAGTGCTATCCTTTTACCAGATATATCCAACAGATCCGGATCAAGTTTTGTTTGAGGTATGTCCTTCGTTACCTGCTCCAGCTGGTTGATATACATCTGGTTCATTTCTTTTTCAAAATCTCTTGCCAGTGCCTGAACCTGTTTTGAGTCAGGGAAATAACGAGTCAGGGTATCAGTCACTATTTTAAGATACTGCAGGTCTTTTGGATCGTACAGCACGTAAGCGTCGTTGTTTATCCTCTGGTACAAAGCTTTTATTGAAGCCAGGGAGTTGAGATTATTAATGATGAACTCAATATTTTTCTTGCGCTGCGCTTTCAGGACATTTGTAAATTCTGCCTCAAGCTCCTGTTTTTTTTCTTCAAAACCTGGTTCTGAAGATGATTTCTGATAAACAGAACTGAGTGAATCAAGCTTTCTTTTGGTCTCGCTCAGCGTATTATCGAGCATCTGTATCTTTTCTGATCCTGTTGATCCTGTGACCATGTAATCCTCAAATAGATTTTCTCCCGTGAATACCAGTCTGATCTTCTCCCCGGGCTCTGCAAGGAGGGTAATAAAATCCGTTGAGGAAAAGCCAACCTGATAGAATTCAGGTCCGGCAGCTTTTATCCTGAACCGGAATGTGCCCTTTCTATTGATCTTTGCAGAGTCGATAAGTACAGGAGTATTAATGTCCACTCTTTTAATGTAGATTATCTCGTTTTTATTTTCATTCTGAATTACTCCCTCAACCAGAAAGGTACTTTTGTTTTTACATCCCGCGAGAATAAAAACCAGAGCCAGAATAAAAAGTATTCGTTTCATTAAGATAAAGATTAAACAACTACCTGTTATTTGAAGTTCTGTTAGTTAAATATCTCATCCAGTTTGGTCAGAAGCTGGTCGCCTCTCAGATTTGAAGCGATTATCCTGCCCTCTTTATCAAGCAGGAAATTAAATGGGATTGACTCGATTTTATAGAGAGGGACCACCACTGAATTCCAGTATTGAATATCGCTTACATGTATCCATTTATCAAGGTGGTCGTCCTTAATTCCTTTCATCCAGGCTTCCTTTGTTTTATCGAGTGACACCTGGAATATCTGAAATCCTTTTGTATGATATTTATCATATGCCTGTACGAGGTTTGGACTCTCCAGCCTGCAGGGAGCGCACCATGAGGCCCAGAAATCAAGCAGAACAACAGATCCTCTTGTGGACGAGAGTGAAATAGTATCCCCCTGTGGATCCGGAAGGGATATCTCGGGAGCTTCAGTGCCATATCCTTCGACAGCAGAGGCTACAGTTTCTCCCATAAGGCTTGAAACAAGCTGCTGCACCTGTTCATGCAACGAAACCACAGGTTCATAGTCAGGATATAGCAAAGAAAGAGATGAATCAACCTTGACAAAATAATTAAGGTCTTTTGCAGGATTTAATACATACACGCTAGGGGCAACCTGCTGATAGAGTGCTACGAGACTTACAAGAGATGAAAGGTTTTCATCAATATAACCTTTTGTATAAGTATTTATTTCATTAAGGTACAGCTGAGCCAGGCTGTCGAGCCTTTCAATTACACCGGGTAAGTCGGGACTATCAACATTCTGCATGTAAACATCGTTAAGGCCCGTTAATTTCTTTATTGTTGATCTCAGCGACCTGTTATACTCTGCCATAAGCTGAGTCCCTTTTGATCCGGTAATTGACTGTGGATAATTCAGTGAATCGAAATATGCCTTCAGGGTGATATTTTCTCCCGGCTCGATCAGCATCGTAAGAAAATTATTTTGAGTAATTTTGAGGAGGTAAAAAGAGGGAGATTTAAGCTCTCTTTTAAAATTGAATTTTCCGTCATCAGTAACCATAACCGAATCAACAGTGGTAAGATTATCTGAACTCAGTTCATCGAGGAATATATATTCTCCGGCGGCTGGATTTTCAAGTGTTCCGGAGATATTGACAGTATTATTTTTACATCCGGCGGATGCTATTACTATAAACAGGAATATAAAAATCTTATTAGTCATTCAGTAAAGTGTTTATTGAGAATTATTTTGACATGCAAAGTTATTCTTTTTTTTGTCCGACACTACTTTTAGGTTATTTAATTACTTTACTTTGCAACATTATTGACAGTTTGACATGATCAGATTTTTTATTATCTTACTTAAACATATTTTATCCGATAAGCAGCAATTATATGAGTTATATTAAGTTTGAAAAAAGCCAGGTAGTTAATCTCGAATATTCGCTGGCCCGGGAGGTGATACGTACCAACAGAGCCGGGTCCTACTCTTCGTCCACAATAGTAGGCTGTAACACGAGGAAATATCATGGCTTGCTTGTTGTGCCGGTAGATGAGATGGGAGGAGAGAGGTTTGTTCTGCTTTCCACGCTCGATGTTTCTGTTGTTAACAATGAGAAGAGTTTTAATACAGGGATCATAAAATATAAGGGCGATTATTTCAATCCCAAAGGGCATAAATATATTGAGGACTTCAATACAGACACCATTCCGTCAAGGATCTACAGGGTTGGAGGAGTTATACTCAAGCAGGAGAGAATGCTGGTTCACTACGAGGAACAATTTCTTATGAGGATCACAATTCTTGAGGCTGGTGAGCCAATGAAGCTTCAGTTAAGGCCTTTTCTTGCTTTCAGAAATATTCATGAGCTTACGCATGCCAACCTTTCTGCAAATACAAAAGTTGAATTTGTTGAAAACGGGATAAAATCGAAATTATACGACGGATTCCCCGAACTGAATATGCAGTTTTCCGCCAGAGCCGAGTTTGTACATGTTCCGGACTGGTATCTGGGAGTTGAATATCCTGAAGAGCAGAAAAGGGGATACGATTATTCGGAGGACCTGTTTTCTCCAGGTTTTTTTGAGTTGAGTGCGAAAGAGGGTGATCAGATAGTATTTTCAGCTTCAACAAAGGAAGAGAAAACATCAGGTCTGAAACCAAAGTTCACGAAGACCGTTTCCGGGAAAATACCCAGGGACAGTTTCATACATTGCCTGAGGAACGCTGCTCAGCAATTTGCGGAAAAGAGGGGAGGAAAGACTCTTATTATAGCCGGTTATCCGTGGTTTGGGGCATGGGGCAGAGATACTTTTATCTCACTTCCCGGATTAGCTCTGGCCCGTCGTGGGTTGGTGCTTTACAGGAGTGTGCTGGACACCCAGGTGGACCGTATGAAAGACGGGCTATTCCCAAATATGGGCAATGCAAGTAACCCGGCATTCAATTCGGTCGATGCCCCTCTGTGGTTCTTCTGGGCGGTACAGCAATATATTAAACATGGAGGCACAGACGGCTGGGAAAGATATGGCGCAGCTGCAAAAGCTGTTCTGAATGCATATAAGAGCGGGACCGCATTTAATATTCACATGAGGGATAACGGACTTATTTATGCAGATGCACCGGGTAAGGCACTTACATGGATGGATGCGGTGGTTCATGGTGTTCCTGTAACTCCGAGAAGAGGTTATACGGTTGAGATCAATGCCCTCTGGTACAATGCAGTCTGCTTCTCTCTTGAGATGGCTACATCTGGTCAGGATAAGGAATTCAGGAATGAGTATGCTCATCTTCCCGGCTTGATTAAGAAATCATTTATTGATTTATTCTGGGAGGAAAGTCTGGATTACCTGGCCGATTATGTAAATGATGAAGAAGGCAGTAATAATTTTGTCAGACCTAATATGGTCATTGCTGTTTCACTTCCATACTCTATGCTGGATAAAGAACAGATGAAAAAGGTGCTGGATGTTGCAGACAATGATCTTCTGACAATAAGAGGTCTGAGGACCCTTTCCCCACGTAACACGTATTACAGGGGACAATACGGAGGGACCCAGGAGGAGAGGGACAGCGCCTACCATCAGGGAACCGTATGGCCCTGGTTATATGGTCCGTTCTGTGAAGGCTGGCTTAAAGTATATGGCAGTCTTGGTATACCGAAAGTGAAAAAGCTGATCTATGGACTGGAGGATGTTATGAGTGAGCACGGGATAAGCACCATTTCCGAAATTTATGATGGCGATCCTCCTCATTCACCACAGGGTGCCATATCGCAGGCATGGAGTGTTGGTGAGGTGCTCCGCATTGTTGATCTTCTTGAAAACGGGGATATACAAAAGTAAAAGAGGAAGGTTATGCGCGTTTTGATGTTTGGATGGGAATTTCCGCCTCATATCTCAGGCGGTCTCGGTACTGCCAGCTACGGTTTAACCAAAGGTATGGCAACTCTTGATGATCTTGAAGTGATCTTCGTTGTACCCAGGGCATGGGGAGATGAGGATCAGTCTGTTGTCAGGCTGGTCGGCGCAAACCAGGTTCCTGTTGCATTCAAAAAGGTCTATTATAAAGGATTCAGACATCGCCTGGAACAAATTGAAGTATCCTCAAAGATAGTTCCCTACGCGGATCCTGAAAATTTCTGGAAAGTCATAAAATCAGAAATTACAGGCTCTAATCTTTTCGTTCAGACAAACAGCGAAGGTAAAGTAGATTTCTCGGGAAAGTACGAGGGAAGCCTGGTGGAGGAGATAAACAAATATGCTGTGGTGGCATCAGTGATAGCTGAAGAGAATGAGTTTGACGTTATACATGCACACGACTGGCTTGCATACCGGGCTGGCATAGCTGCCATGGAGGTTTCC
>CAYQBZ010000210.1:0-6172 GCA_964415855.1 uncultured Rikenellaceae bacterium | reverse complement strand
AGGTCAATTTTCTTTTCATAGCCTTCACTCTCAATGAGCCCGCGCATGTATTCAGAATTATTGGGAGCTGTCATGAAGAGCGGGTATTCGAATCCCTCTATCTGGAAGCCCTGGGGATCCTTATCAGAGAATCCGAGCGGACCAACAATTTTTCCCATCCCATTCTGTCTTGCCCACTCTTCCACCTTGCTGATAAGGGCATGAAATACCTCCCTGTCGTTAAAGCACTCCATGAAGCAAAAGCGCCCGTGCTGCTCATTATTAATGGCATTGTACCTGTTATTGATGATACCCATAATTCTACCTACAGGCTTCCCGTTTTTACATGCAAGCAGCAGGATGGCATCGGCATACTGGTAAGATTTATTTTTTTTCTTGTCATACAACTCCCATTCATCCATGTAAATAGGGGGGAGCCAGTCTGGTTCATTCTTGTGAACTTTCTCAGGGAGGTAAATAAAATCGCGGCGGTCTTTCCTGGTAAGAACCTCTTTTATGACCAGTTCATTCATTTAATAAATTGTTTCGTGTTAAAATGAAAAACAAAAGAGCTCATATATTTTGCTGAAATATAATATAAATTATTTATTCCTTATTACCAGGTCGAGAATTACGAATAACGCAAATAGTATGCTGGCAACTCCATTTGTGGTTCCGAAAGCTGTTGTGACCCTGCTGATATCATCATGTCTGACAATAAGGTGCTGGTATGCCAGAAGCAGTGTAAATATCAATGCGCCAGCCCAGAACAGATAACTACCGCCCCCTTCAATACCGGCCAGTATAACCAGAGTTAAAGTAATAAAATGAACAAAAATTGAAATTTCAAGGGCTCTTTTCCTGCCTGTTGCGGACGGAAGCGAAAATAATTTGTTCGACTTATCAAATTCATCATCCTGCAAAGCATATATTATATCAAAACCGCTTACCCATGTTATTACAATAAATGAGTATATAAGAGGAATGAAATGGAAGGTCCCGGTTACTGAGATGTAAGCGCCTATGGGAGCGAGACTGAGGCCCAGTCCCAGGATAAAATGACATAGTGCTGTAATCCTTTTTGTAAGACTGTATCCAAGGATCACAAGGAGTGCCACCGGCGACAGAATCAGGGTAAGCCTGTTAATAAAAGCTGTTGTTACGATGAAGAGTATGACGTTTATAATTACAAAAGCTGATGCTGCTCCGGTGCCTATTATCCCGGATGGTATCTCCCTGCTCTGGGTCCTCGGATTAAGTGCATCAAATTTTCTGTCGGCAAGCCTGTTGAAGCCCATCGCTGAGTTCCTGGCAAAGATCATGCATAGTATTATAAGTAGAAGCAACCGCAGTCTGAAATCATATTCCCCTTCCGACACGGCAAGAGAAAATCCGATCAGGGCGAATGGCATTGCAAAGACAGTATGGCTGAATTTAACAAGGGAGAAATAATTCCTGAGGGAAGTAAGAATGGTTCTCATTGATCCAGAAGCTTCCTGTATGTTTCATAATTATCATCGCAGTATGCGACGAAGATAACCTTTTCAGGATAGCTGTTCTCATTAAGGAACCTTTTAGTCTCATTTACCGCTATTAGTGCTGCCAGGTCTTTAGGGAATCCATAGACTCCTGTTGAGATCCCCGGTATGGCAAGTGTTTTTATACGTTTCTTTTTGGCAAGGGCCAGGCTCGCCTGGTAACATGAAGCAAGGAGGGTGGGTTCATCGCGGTAGCCTCCATACCAGACAGGACCAACAGTATGAATGATGTGTTTTGCTTTAAGACCATATCCTCCCGTAAGCTTGGCCTGACCTGTCTCGCAACCTCGAAGACTTTCACATTCGGCAAGGAGGTCAGGCCCTGCAGCATTATGAATTGCCCCGTCAACTCCACCGCCGCCAAGCAGCGAGTTGTTCGCTGCATTTACTATGGCATCAACATCCAGTGAGGTTATATCGCCTTTTATCAGTTCTACCCTGTTCTTCTTCATCACCTGATATGTGCATTAAGTTCATTCTCAAATGCCCTTATAAGATTATTCATCACCTTCTCGATGTTATTTTCTGTAAGGGTCCTTATCTCATCCCGAAGTATAAAGCTGACCGCATATGACTTTTTGTTAAGGCCCAGACTGTCACTCTCATAAACATCGAAGAGGTTGATATCGTGGAGAATATTCTTTTCTGTTCTGAGGGCAAGTTCCCTGATCCGGCTGAACCTTATTCCCCTGTCGAGAAGGAGTGCAAGATCCCTCCTGACAAACGGATATCTGGGGAGCTCGCTGAATGTAATTGTATGGTTCTTAATAAGCTTTAGCAGAAGATCCCATTCCAGGTGACCATAATATACCTCCTGTCCGATATCGAACTTCTTCAGGTAGCTTTTTGATATGCGGCCTGCCTCTGCTATGATGTTTTTATTTATTGAATAAGTCAGCGATTCGGCTAAGTATTTCTTTGCACTCTCTCCTGTTGAAAGATTCTCCGGTCTGATTCCCAGTCTTGAGAGTACCATTTCAACCGCAGATTTTATATTGAAGAAGTCCGTAGGATTGCTTTTGCAATTCCAGTTCTCCTTCATGGTTTGTCCTGTAATAAACAAATCCAGCGAGGTTTTTTCATTATATTTGTCAACTCCACTGATGTCAGGGTCCCTGTTTTTAAGAAAGTAACACTGGCCGAACTCATAGAATTTAAGGTCGGGATTTTGCCTGTTTATGTTCCAGACTACTGAGCTCAGGCCACCATACAGCAAAGACTGCCTCATAGCGTTAAGGTCGGAGCTCAGAGGGTTGGCAAGTATTACCAGTTCCCCTGTGTTGAAATCGTTGCTCTCTTCATACCACGCAGAAGGATTAAGGGAATTGCACATTATTTCAGTGAAGCCGTTTGATGAAAGAAGGTCAGAAATAATGTTTACAACTTTCTCCTTATCGGGCTTTTCAGAATAGGAAAGAGTTGAATTGACATGGTTATCTACCTCAATGTTGTTGTACCCGTAAATTCTTAGTATCTCTTCAATAACATCGGCATCTCTTTTAACATCAACACGATATGTAGGTATTTCCAGTACCAGCTTATCTCCTTCTTCACTTTTTATCACGATTTCAAGAAGAGTAAGGATAAGCTTTATTACTGACTTATCTATATGTTTGCCAGTAAGGCGGTCGATATTTTTAAAGTATATCTCAACTATTGCAGGTTTAATTTTTTCCGGATATATATCAATAAGGTCCGATGTTATCTTTCCTCCTGCCATCTCCCTTATCATCAAAGCTGCTCTTTTTGAGGCCCACTCTACTATATTCGGGTCAGTACCTCTTTCAAACCTGAAGGCAGCGTCAGTCTTGAGTCCGTGTCTCTTAGATGTCTTGCGTATAGCAACGGGATTAAAACAGGCGCTTTCAAGAAAAATATTTCTGGTATCGGAGCTAACACCTGATTTTATTCCCCCGAAAACACCTGCTATACACATGCCTTCTGCAGTGTCGCAGATCATCAGATCCCTTGAAGAGAGGCTTCTTTCAACTTCATCAAGCGTTACAAACCTGCTCTTGTCAGCGAGGTTTTTTATGATGACTTTTTTACCCTCAATTTTATCGGCATCGAAAGCGTGTAACGGCTGACCAACCTCATACTGTACATAATTGGTAATATCAACAACATTATTTATCGGGTTGAGACCTACAGCCCTGAGCCTGTTTTTTAACCAGTCCGGCGATTCACCTATTGTCACTCCGCTAATGGTAATTCCCGTATAGCGGGGGCAGTCTGTTTCGTTTTCTATTATCACCTCGATGGTCCTCTCGGTACTGTCAGGTTTAAAGGCAGCTACAGAAGGCAATGAGGCTTTCTCGGCTATGTCACAGTTAAGATTGAGATATGCAGCCAGATCCCTCGCTACTCCATAGTGCGAGCCGCTGTCTATCCTGTTTGGGGTAAGGCCTATTTCAAAAACAACATCTTTCCCGATCTTAAAATAATCTCCTGCCGGAGTACCTGGTCCGGCATTATTGTCAAGTACCATTATTCCATCGTGAGATGTGCCAAGTCCAAGCTCATCCTCAGCACAGATCATCCCTTCGGAAATCACTCCCCTGATCTTCGTACTTTTTATTTCCAGGCTTTCATCCCCTTTGAATAACCTGGTTCCGACAGTTGCAACAGGAACCTTCTGACCAGCGGTAACATTTGGTGCGCCACAGACGATCTGAACAGGCTCCGCCCCTCCGATATCAACCGTTGTTACCGACAGCTTATCTGCATCGGGATGCTCTGTGCATGTAAGTACTTCACCAATTACCACGCCTTCCAGACCTCCCCTGACAGATACCCACTCCTCTGTACCTTCTACCTCCAGACCGATAGCCGTTAATATCTCTGCCACCTTTGAAGGTTCAAGGTCAATACTGATGTATTCCTTTATCCAGTTATATGATATCTTCATGCCTGATCCAGCTTATTAAAAATCTGTTGAGAATGCAAAAGTAAGAATTTTTAAAATATGAGCGGGAAGGGGTCAGGTATAAAACGTTTCCAATTTTATTCAGGTCATGTTTCAGCCCTGTGGTTTATCCTGAATTTATCTATATTTGTATCTCAAAACGGTTAGATATGGTAATGGAAAACAATGACAGGCTTATTCTTTTAACCAATGACGACGGATTATATGCAGCAGGATTAAAAACGCTGCTGGAAGTTATGGAGGAGTTTGGCAAGGTTGTTCTCATATCCACCACCGAAAGTATGTCAGGGATGTCACAGGCCCTTACTGTCAAAACGCCGCTCCGTGTGAAACTACTGGAAGAAAATGGTAAGCACAGGATATATGCCTGTAACGGGACGCCTACCGACAGTGTTAAGCTTGCTATAAACCAACTGCTTGAAAAGGTTCCCGATTGGGTTGTCTCCGGGATCAATCACGGTGCAAATGCATCGGTGAGTGTTCTTTATTCAGGCACTATGGCTGCTGCCATCGAAGGATGTCTCTATGGGATCAGCTCAGTGGGATTCTCACTTAATAATTTTTCACCTGCAGCTGATTTCTCAGTGTGCAGGAAGTACATCCGTATTATCATGAAGAAGCTGGCTTCCGAACCGCTCCCAATCGGTGTATGTCTGAATGTCAATATCCCTGCGAACAAGAAAGAAGATATAAAAGGGATTAAGATTTGCAGGCAGGCACGAGGTAACTGGAAAGAGGAGTTTGAGAAAAGAAAGGACCCGATGGGTAAGACATATTACTGGCTTACAGGTGTATTCCTGAACCACGAGCCGGATGCTGATGATACTGATGAGTGGGCAATTACAAATAATTATGTGTCAGTTGTTCCTGTCACAGTGGATATGACAGCTCACTGGTATATGGATAAACTTAAGTTGAGGTTCAGAAAGTGAGCTTTTCCCAAAAATATGATAAAGGACTAACCGGGATAATTTCGGGATTTCTGCTACCCTTCATTGTAGGATTTATAATCTACATATTCACATCGGCTCATGCGGGTCTGTATCTATACCTGACAAGGATAGCAGACGCTCGCATTATTACACATTCCATTACATTATGTGTATTTCCAAACGTGATCATTTTTCTGCTTTTCAACCGCTATGACATGCTGAAGGCCGCACGGGGCGTGCTTGCCGTAACAATTGTCTGGGCTGCAATATTATTCGGAGTAAAGATTTTCTTATGAGGTATTTCATAATTGCAGGAGAACAATCCGGCGATCTTCACGGCTCCAACCTTATTAGGAGCCTTTTTGAGCATGACAGCGATGCGGAGATATCCTGCTGGGGGGGCGATCTTATGGAATCGGCAGGAGCGACCCTCCTGGTGCATTACAGGAGAATGGCCTTTATGGGATTTGTAGCTGTGCTGAAAAACCTGCGTACTATTTCACGGAATCTTGCCCTGTGTAAAAAACTGATCAGAGAGAACCAGCCTGATGTTGTTGTACTGATTGACTATCCGGGCTTCAATTTCAGGATAGCGGAGTTTGCTAAGAAAGAAGGCTTCAGGACATTCTATTACATATCACCCAAGCTGTGGGCATGGAATGAGGGAAGGGTGAAAAAGGTCAGGAAATACATTGACAGGATGTATATTATCTTTCCGTTTGAAGTGGATTTCTATAAAAAACATAATATTACAGTTGAATATCGGGGAAACCCGTTGGTGGACGAAATCGCGAAAC
>CAYQBZ010000209.1:0-6191 GCA_964415855.1 uncultured Rikenellaceae bacterium | reverse complement strand
AGACGGAATCGTTTGTTAAAGCTTCATTCTATGATAATGATACCAAGAACCTGCATTCACCAGACAGCCTCACAATATACGGCCTGAATATGGAAACCAGTAAAATATACAACAAGGCTAAAGATGTGCAGCCTGCAATGCTGCCCCTGAATTCCGCCTCGGATACCAGTATTTTTATTGTGCTTATAAACGGTGTTGCGGATACTGTCGAATTCACCTATAGCAGCTATCCACATCTTATATCGAAGGAATGCGGATACACATACTATCATAACATAGATTCACCTCTTTATACAAAAAATGCAATAAATTACATTTACCTGAACAAAAACAATATCACAACTGCAAATGAGGAGAATATCCGCATATTTTATTAGCCTGGTCATAGTCAATGCCTGGGCATTGTTTTCCCTGAAGGCACAGGATACACTTCTTATTCCTTTGAAAATCAAAGCGGGACTTGAAGTTTCCGGACCGGCTATTTACTTTTCTGATAAAAATATATTCAACGCAGAGGGATATTTTGCCGCTGACATCAATGAGAAAATGACTGCTGTTCTTGGTGCGGGTTATCTCAGTTTCAAATATTCACAGTATAATTATGAATACCTCAGCAAAGGAGCATTCCTGCGCAGCGGTGTTGATTTCAACCTTATGAAACCTCAGAAATCAATGGGTAAATACTGGGCAGGTCTTGGAGTAAGGTATGGAATGAGTATTTTCAGTTCAGAAGTTCCGTCATATGAACATGACAATTACTGGGGAACAACATCATCCTCAATTGCAAGGGAAACTAAATGGGGACATTTTGTAGAGGTGTCGCCAGGGGTACGAAGCGAAATATTTAAAAATTTCAGTATCGGATGGACCATAAGTCTGAGAATGCTTCTTTATACCGGCACCGGGAAAGACCTCAGACCGTTATATTTACCCGGATATGGCAACGCAGCAAAATCCTTCAGCACAGGATTAAATTATTTCATTGTGTGGAACATACCTTACAAACGTATAAGGGTGATTACCAAACCTGAGGCTCCTGAAGAACCGGAGGAGACAACAACAACTCCGGGTACGGTGCAGCAGGGAACAGGCATCAGGCAGTAGAGGATGTGTCAGGTAATACATGCTATGCTCTGCGACTGAATACGTATAATCCGGTAAATGTCAGCAGCCCGTTAAGCAGAAGCAATTCAAATCCGAATTTATAACCATTAAACAGCTCAACGGAATAGCTGCTCAGGAAGTAACATATAAGGGGTGATGCTATTGCTATAAAAGGAGTTATCCCGTCATTGACCTTTCTTTTAGTGAACAGCCCAAATGAATAGAGTCCCAAAAGGGGTCCATAGGTATAGCCGGCGATGGTGAAAAGTTCATCAATAACTGCTTTGTCATTTAAAGCACTGAATATTAATATGCTGGTAAAAAATACAATTGCTATTACAATGTGTACCAGATATCTTATCCTTGTTTTGATACGTTCAGAGATCCCTTCACGACGATCAAGCCCCAGAAAATCAATACTCACCGACGTTGTAAGGGAAGTCAATGCTCCGTCAGCGCTGGGAAAAGCAGCTGAAATAAGACCGATCAGAAACACAAGTCCGGCCATTGGTCCCAGATACCTTAGAGCGACAACCGGGAAAATATCATCGCTGGAGGTCACGGTCACTCCTTTTGCATTAATATATATAAGCAGAATGGCACCGAGAAAGAGGAACAGGAGATTAACGAAAACAAGTATGCCGCTGAAAGTGAACATGTTCTTCTGAGCTTCACCTATGTTCTTACAGCTCAGGTTTTTCTGCATCATCTCCTGATCAAGACCAGTCATTACAATTGTGATGAACATTCCGCTGAAGAACTGCTTAATAAAAAACCGCTCGTGATGCCAGTCAGTAATGAACATTTTTGATACAGAGCTTGCTTTGACCTCAGACAATAGCTTCACAACAGTAATATCAAGATCTTTGCTTATATAGATCACTGAAAGAACCACAGCAAGTAACATGAAGGTGGTCTGAAGAGTATCGGTCCATATTATCGTTCGTATTCCCCCCTTGAATGTATAAAGAACTATAAGTATGATAAACACCATCACGTTTACCCAGAACGGGATATTCCATGCATCAAAAACAAAGATTTGCAGGACGTTTATAACCAGGAACATCCTTAATGATGCTCCAAGCGTCCGTGACAGGATAAAAAACCCTGCTCCGGTCTTGTATGACCAGAAACCAAACCGCTGATTAAGATAGGTATAAATAGAAGTCAGTTTTAGCCTGTAGTATAATGGCAGCAAAACAAGTGCAATAACAAAATAACCGAAAAGGTAACCAAGAACAACTACCATATAACTGAATTGCGTATCTTTTACCCAACCCGGAACAGACATGAACGTCACACCGGAGAGTGAAGCTCCTATCATGCCATATGCAACAACAAACCAGGGGGAAGCCTTATTACCTATAAAAAATGAATCACTGTTTGCCTTGCGGGCTGTGATCCAGGTTACTGCAAAGAGGATAAGAGTATAAAGAAGAAATATTGTAAGAATAAGCAGTGGTGACATAAGGAGAAAATTAATTTACAAGAATACCAAAAAGAACGGAAGACAAAAAATCACGGGCCGTTTTAATAACACCGGAAAATTGAACTATTTTTACACAAAAGATGTAACTATGAGCTTTACTGAATTTCCATCCAAACTGCTTGAAAATGCCGTAAACGAGTTTGCTTCACTGCCCGGAGTTGGGAGAAAAACTGCTTTTAGGTTGGTAATGAGCCTTTTAAGAAGAAATTCTGAAGAAGTAAGGCGATTTGGGGAAAATATAATCAAACTTCATGATGAGATCCGCTACTGCAAGAACTGTAATAATATATCCGATACTGAAATCTGCAATATCTGCAACGATGATAAGAGAGACAGGTCTGTTGTATGTGTTGTTGAAAGCATCCAGGATGTTATGGCAATAGAGAACACCAGACAATACAGGGGATTATACCATGTTCTGGGTGGGATAATCTCGCCCATTGACGGGATAGGCCCTTCGGATCTTAAAATCGACAGCCTTGAGGATAAGGTAAAGAATGACAGGATCAAAGAAGTCATCTTTGCCTTGAGCACGACGATGGAAGGGGATACAACCAATTATTACCTGTATAAAAGACTTCATAAATATAACATAATGCTTACGACCCTTGCACGCGGCGTTGCAATAGGAGATGAGCTTGAGTATACCGATGAGTTAACTCTGGGAAGAGCCATTAATAACAGAAATCCTTACCAGCAATGATCATTACAGTAATTCTGAAAATGTCCCGGTCATTTTCAAAATATCATTATTTAAACTTACAGTAATGGATCTTTCTGTTATTATTGTAAGCTTCAATGTCAGAGAGTATTTAAAACAATGCCTTCAGTCTGTTATAAAAGCTTCGGAAAATATTGATTGTGAAATATTTGTTGTGGACAATAACTCCCGGGATGAGAGCTGTAAAATGGTTGAAATTGAATTTCCTGAAGTAATACTCATCAGGAACATTACTAACCCGGGATTTTCATCTGCAAATAATCAGGCTATAAAAATGGCCACAGGCAGGTATATTTTACTCCTGAATCCCGACACACTTATTGAAGACGACACATTGACCAGATGCATAAAATTCATGGATCAGAACACAAATGCAGGAGCAACAGGTGTCAGGATGGTCAATGGGGATGGAAGATTTCTCAGGGAATCAAAGAGGTCATTCCCGTCACCGGTAACTGCATTCTTAAAAACATTTGGATTTTCCTCATTGTTTCCCCGATCGACTTTTACAAATAAATATTACCTTCCTGAGGCAGACGGCTCTAAGCCCTCAGAGGCTGAAATAATATCAGGCGCTTTTATGTTCATACGTAGTGGGGCCCTTGACAAAACAGGATTACTTGATGAGGAATTTTTCATGTATGGCGAAGACATCGATTTAAGCTACAGGTTGACCATGTCGGGTTATATAAACTATTACTTCCCTGAAACACAAATCATCCACTTCAAAGGTAAAAGTACGCCCAAAGACAATTATAATGATATTTTGCATTTCTATAAGTCAATGAGGATATTTTTCAGCAAATGCGTCAGGGAAGGAAAATACAAAATCTGGAAGTATATAGTAATACCCGGAATTTATTTCAGGCAAGCCCTGGCTCTTTTAAACCGGTTCTTAAAGATCAATTTCAAAAGGCTCTGACATAAACCAGATTCCGATACATGATTTGTTACAACATATTCGAAATATCTGAAACAATTACTACATATAGTTGTTTACCATAAAGAATATAAATTTGTAAAAATTATTGATTAAAGTCAGACACTATGGCCAGGATGAATATTGTATTACCTGCGATGGGTGAAGGAGTAATAGAAGCAACTATCAACAAATGGCTCGTTACTGAAGGTTCATATATAAACGAAGATGATCCTCTTGTTGAAGTAGCTACAGACAAAGTCGATACGGAAGTACCGGCTCCATCTTCCGGAAAACTGGTTTCCATTGTAGCACAAGAGGGTTCGGTGACCAGGGTAGGCGATGTACTGGCAATAATTGAAAAAGAGGTAAAGCAAACAAAGGAAGATACAAAAAAGGTTGCCGTGGAGGTTGCAAGAATCAGGGAAACGATTGATACGATAAAACAGGAAAAAAGTGAAATCGAAAAATCCTCTCAGGCGCTTAAAAGCAGGACAGCCTCCGGCAAATTCATTTCGCCGCTTGTGCGAAACATTGTTGCACGTGAAGGTATAAGTTATTCCGAGCTGGATAAGATACCCGGTACCGGAATGGATGGAAGAATAACCAAGAATGATATACTCAGTCTGATCGAAACCAGGGAAAAAGCCGCAGAGGCCGAAAAAAGTGCAAAAACCGTAAAGACCACTGAGAAGGTATCTTCCGGAGAAAGAGGCTCACAAGGCGATGAGGTTATTCCTATGGACAGGATACGGAAGCTTATTGCAGAACATATGGTAATGTCAAAAAGGACATCCCCTCATGTTACCTCTTTCATTGATGCAGATGTAACACGGCTTATGAAATGGAGAAATGAGAATAAAGACAAGTTCTTAGCTACTGAAGGACAGAAACTTACGCTCACTCCTATTTTTATTGATGCAACAGCCAGGGCCCTCTATGAATTCCCGATGGTCAACATCTCGGTTGAAGATAATAATATCATAAGGAGGAAGAATATCAACATAGGCATGGCTACTGCCCTGCCCGATGGCAACCTGATAGTTCCGGTAATTAAAAATGCCAACGAGAAGAGCCTCACAGGTCTGGCGAGAGCTGTTAACGACATGGCTGAAAGAGCACGGAATAACAAACTGAAACCTGATGAGATTACAGGTGGTACATTTACAATAACCAATTTCGGAAGTTATAACAATCTTGCCGGTACTCCGATTATTAACCAGCCGCAGGCTGCAATACTTGGTACCGGGGTTGTACGGAAAACTCCTGCTGTAATTGAAACCCCGGAAGGTGATATGATAGCCATAAGACAGATAATGATCCTTTCGTTAAGTTATGACCACAGAGTGATTGATGGTGCCCTCGCAGGTAAATTTCTGCACAAGGTAAAAGAGATCCTTGAAAACTATACAGCCGATAATGCATAGGTAATCTGATTAACCCTTACGTTTAATGATGTTCATCAGCTGATTCTCATGTTTAAAGAAAATTTAGTAACAGTTAATAAAAAGGGCTATGGCAAATAGTCCTTTTTTATAATATTTCTTCTATATTAGTAGCCATGAGAAAAAAGGTAAATCAACTTACTTTAACTTCCGGGATTAACAACTAGGCCATAAAAATTCAATTATATATAGTTACCATCTTCAGCCTATATCAATTATAATATGATCAAAAGGATATTTCTGTTATCGTTGCTGTTCGCTACATTTTTCAATCCTGATTTATTTTCGCAATCGAAGGTGGAGGACAAACATAAATTCTTTCAGGCTGAGAGTTTTATATTATTTGAAGAATATCTGGATGCTTTGCCGGACTATCAGGATCTGTTAGAGACATATCCGGATAATGCCAATTATAAATACCGTATAGGCCAGTGCTATATTAACACCCCCGGAGAAAAAGACAAGGCCATCGGTTTTCTTGAAGATGCTGTAAAAAATATTAACCCAAGGTAT
>CAYQBZ010000208.1:0-6233 GCA_964415855.1 uncultured Rikenellaceae bacterium | reverse complement strand
TGTCACAATCAACAGCCGGACCTGTGCAGGATGCGCCTCTGCAGCCTATCGATTTCAAACAGGCGCATGATGATCTTACTTACTATTCAGATCTCCTGTCAAAACTGGCACCAACCGCGGGATGGTACGAAGCAGCTAATGGCGCTATTCATTTTGAGTGCAGCGGCAGCAGTCAGCTGGAAGTTTTTGAAATTAACGCTGCGGAACTGGACAATCCCACAGAGATCTTCCTGGACAATCTGCAGGCCAACCCGATTATTCTTATAAACGTCACAGGTGATCATAGTGTCAATATAAATTTCACTAGCATTCGGACAAATATTGATGGAGTCCTTATCGATTCATCAAGGATTATATGGAATTTCCCTGTGGTGAAGGAAATAAATATGGCAGGAATCGCCTTCAGAGGTTCGGTTCTGGCACCCTGGGCGGACGTGGAGGCTAAATGGGGCTCCTTTTCTGGGACCCTTGTTGCCAACAACGCAAGCGGCAGTGACGAGCTCTACCACCACCCTTTTGAAGGTTACGAAGAGCTTCAGATGGAGATTGAGAATCAGATTCTTCTAGATACTATTCAAGTGGTGGGAATTCACCTTGCATCAGAGTACAGAGACGGTGCACCGACAACCGTTGGTATTGTGACATTTTCTGTTGACGAATCAATCGGGACTGTCGAAAGTGCATGGATCAATTTCGCGGAAACCGGGCCTGGCGCCACTGTCATGGAGGCTCCTGTGGATGTGAGTGAACCCGGTTCCTATTACAGAACGCTTCTTCTGGGTATGAAACCAGACACCATATACTCTTTTACGGTGTTTGTCAGGACGAGCGATGGACTTATTCATAACAGTTTTTCGGAAACGATAACAACCGGATCACTTCCCGCAGGTCTACCGACTGTGACTATGCCCGTAGACAATCGTGTAAACCCGGACCCGTCATTTATAATCTCAGAGATTAGAGGAGACGAACCTGTGGTATTTATTCTTGATGTGGACGGCGACATTGTCTGGTGGTATAAGTATGAGAGAGCCTACTCTGTTGACTATGATATGGTTCGGGCTGTAATGTCTACTGACAGCAGGTATATGTGGATGACCTTTGATACTACTAAAGATGAAGTAGGCTTGCTGGTGAAGGTGAGTATGGATACTCTGGAAAAAGGAACATACCTTTATGGGACTTCTCACGATATTACTGTGGTAGATGATGATACCATCGCGTTCCTCAATTGGTATGAAATAGTGGATCCGGATTTATATCCCAGCGTGTATGAGATGTACACATTGGATAATGGAATAGAAGCAATATCAGAGATTTTCGAGACGGCCGATGTGAATGGCTATGACCCCTGGCCCTACCCGCCGATAGACATAGACCCTGTGCCTAAACTTAATGCTCTCCGTTACTATAAGGATGTAGGACCGGATTGGGAATACCCGGAGGGGCTTTACTCGGTTTCAGACAGGGATTTTGATATTATTGTCTTCGATCCCTCTGTCCCTTCTGAAAATCCTAATGACAAGATTGTACTTCGTCTGAGTCAGGTTGCTAACATTGACTATGATCCATATAATGACTGGAACCATGGGCACCAACTGCTCTATGACAGCACCGGCATCACCGGAATCATCATTTTTAACACTTTCGGCAGCAGTGGAAACAATTCTGTTGTTGAGTATTCGCTGACACAGGGATTCGACGGATGGAGATGCACGAATAAATATGAATACGAACTTGTTGATCCGTTTGGAAATTCTTTTGGTGATGTACAGCGACTATTGTCAGCCGGGCACAGCTCGGATAGGCACACCATGGTGACCATCACTACCGGCTACATCAACGAATTGGATAGTGGTTGGAACCCAGTAATGAAACTGAGGATTCAAGGTGCGAATGGCAATGGAGTGGGTTACTCCTGCTGGCTTCCGACACTATATGGTTCTGCTGAAGAAGAAATAAATCCTGTTACTGTGCTTAATAGTCACCTTGCATCGGATGACCCGGAAGCCAATGAAAATACACCGACAACGATTGGAATTGTTACATGGGCTGTTGATACGGCAGTAATAACTTCCATCGACAGCGCGGTGATAAAGTTCTGGAGAAACGGCCATTCCGCCATGACGGCCACTGTGGATTTGACAGAACCCGATTACAGAACGCTTCTTCTGGGTATGAAACCGGATAGCAAATACTTTTTTAGGGTATATGTCACAACGAACTCAGGACAGAATTATATGAGCGATGTAAATATGATACAAACCGGGTCACTTCCTGATGACATATTTAGTGTGACAATGACTGAGGACTTTCCTGATCATCCGGAATATCGGGATCCGGGCTTTATAGTCTCATGCATTAGAACACCTTTTGACCCATCACCTGAATGGGCATTTATTCTTGATGGGGACGGTGACATAGTCTGGTGGTATAAGTGTAATGACAGCGACCTTGACGATATGAATCGGGCGATAATGTCCTATGACGGCATGTATATGTGGATGGTTTTTGCTGACGGTAAATCCGATCCCGGCTACATGCTCAGGGTGCGCATGGATACATTAGGGGATCCGTTGAAGTTAGAAGCGGGCGCTTCCCACGATGTTACTGCAGTAGACGAGGATACCATTGCGTACGTCTGTTGGAATGAAGCCGCTCCGGAGATTGGACAGCCTTTGGATGATGGGTATCCCAGTGTATATGAGATGGACATAAATGATGATGGAGAAATAACAGCGTTAAATGAGATTTTCGAGACGGCCGACGTGGAAGGTTATGACGAATGGCCCTATGGACCTATAACCGATCTCGAGGATCCTCATCTAAATTCCATCCATTACTATCCGGAAGTGATAGATCCGAATGGTTCGCTTTACCCGAACGGGCTTTACTCTGTCGGGGACAGAGCGATGGATATTATTGTCTTTGATCCCGCTGCTCCTGGCAACTCAAATGACAAGATTGTATTTCGTCTGAGCCAGGTTGGTAATATTGATGACACCAATCCAATGGACTTTAATCCATTCGTATTAAAAGAAACTAACCACGGGCACCAGCTGCTCTATGACGAAACAGGCATCACCGGCATAGTTATTTTTAACAATGCGAGCAGTTTGGGTAATGGTTCTGTTTATTCGTATGTTTGCTTGTATAACCTGGAATACTCGGAGTTGGAGAGTGTATGGAAAGGTGAACCAATACATGAGCGGTGGCCGTTCACTAATTCATTTGTACTTGGTGATGTACAGCGCCTGTCAAACGGAAACACCCTGGTGACTGTTAGTGCCAAAAATGAAATCATAGAACGGGATGGTGTAGGTCAATTAATGAGACTCGTATTTAGCGGCAGCATAGGTTACTCCTGCTGGCGGCAAAGTTTGTACGGTCCCGGCTATTATCAACCAGATCTTCCTGATGTTGTTTTTAATCAGGGCATTAGTATTGCCAGATCGGAAATTACGGTTGGTGTTCCAATCTCGATTCCATTTACACAGGATGGTGAAGGAGAGTTCTGCTGGTCATTCAGCAGCACACCAAATTTTATTAACTCCTGGGGCCTTGAAGAACTTTTCATAAACGGCGTTGACTTTACTAATGTATGGGTTTCCGGCTCAAATCTTCCGGATAAGATAAACGGTACGTATATTGTAGAGTACAAAGGTAATTATCCGTGGAGCCATGTAGAAATTAAATAAACATCTTTCATTTAATAAAAATATTTAGACAGGGCTTCGTTTCTTAAGAACGCGGCCCTTTTTATTTGCAGGTATTTCGCTTATGAATTTTCCTAATTACAGGGATTCATATCTGAGATTGGATGGAGCTGTGCCGAAAGCAGTAGAAGGTATTGGGACCACGCCCTGATCACTACGAAGTGGTATATTACTGTCCGCGGGATTTATTTCCGCGGCCAGTAGGAGGCAGAGAAACTACACTTACGCTGATACTGTTTTACTCCATTCCCCGGGCCCGGTGTTAAATATAGCGCGGATTTTATAAGAGGATTTTGCGGCATCGCCCGCTTTTGTGTCAGTAAATCCGGGGGTTACCAGCCTTTTTATCAAGAACTCCCACTTCTTTGTTTCTTCATTTAACCTTACTATGTCATAACTGATAGCGCCTTCTGCTTTTGCCAGTTTAAACTTATACCGTAAGGGCTGCGTTTAATCTCTATGTTTGTTATTTTTTTAATATTATCTGTCGAAGATTCCTTTATAGACTCAGTCCTGTTCTGTCTGTCTTCCGCAAGTTTCCTTATCGTCTTTTCAAAGTCGGGGAATTTCTTAAGTACTCTCTCAAAGGTCTCCCTGTCAAGTCTGTAAAAATCGCAGTATTCACGCGCACGGATTGTTGCGTTTCTGGGGGTCTGTAAAAGTAATGCAATTTCCCCGAAAAACTGTCATTCTGTCAAAGTGGCATACTGGCTCTTGCCGTCTGCGGACAATACATCCACTGTCCCGCTTCCTATAAAATAC
Source organism: uncultured Rikenellaceae bacterium (assembly GCA_964415855.1). Lineage (GTDB taxonomy): Bacteria > Bacteroidota > Bacteroidia > Bacteroidales > VadinHA17 > LD21. The sequence continues at coordinate 1,755 of CAYQBZ010000208.1, read as the reverse complement.
ATATCATCGCCGACTTCGCCTGCACGGACTATATTATCACCGGGAGTAAAAACAACAGGCTCAAGACTTAATATTATCTCCTTTATAAACTCGTCGCTTGCGCCGGAAAATATTGGGACTTTTTCTATAATGTCTTTGTTCAGGAACAAAGAAACGGATTCTTTTAGCTGCAGAGGCAGATCATTCATAATATCCATCTCATTATAACCGTGCCTGCTGTCCCACAAATAATAGTAATAATCGTTAATCTTCTTTTTTATTTTCGCGGGAATATTCCTATAGTTCAGAAAGGTGTTCACCGTCTTCATTTTTTCTTTAAATCTGGATTTGGCTATATCTATATTTGCTATAAGGTTTGCTATATTACCAATAATAAGTGCATACATTGCTGCACCCATAAACTCAATAAATATTACAAATATCATCTGGACATTGTCTTTCGGTACTATATCTCCGTATCCTATTGTAGTAAGCGTTGTAATAGTCCAGTAAAAGGCCTTTATATATTTGGATACATAATCGAGATTCGGGTCCGGCTGGGCTATGTATATCCATGCACATGAAATAAAATGAGCGACAATAAATATCCATGATACAAGGATTAAAAGCCTTAATATGGCCGGATTTATCTTTGAACTCGCAGTCCTTTGAATTGTTCCTGTTACTCTTATGAGCTTTAATAATCTGCCGAGCCGGAAAAGTTTAAGTATAGTGCTGAGTTTCAGCTGCTGCAGAGATTTAAATGCGCTAATAAAAGAAAAAGCGGCAATAAAGTCAATTATAAACCAGCTCTTTAAATACTGCTTTGCGATATATTTTCTGTCTGTGATTATTTTACCCTTTTTATATACGGCGGTATTAAAGGATATTCCGATATCGATAATATAAACAGCTGTTATAACCCGGTTTGCAATAGAAAGAAGAAGGCTTTCCTCAAAGTCGAACACAATTACCAGCGGGACTTCAATTGCAATATAAATGGATGCAATTAAGATAATTATATCCCATACTACTAATAATTTGCTTTCCGGGTGAATAATAAATTTCTTCATGCTTAAACAGTATTATATAAAAATTTTAACCTATTAATAGTATCGTATGGGCGGCATTAGAACTAAATAATAATAAAATCCGCGATATTTTGGGCACATTCGGCAGTTCATTTGAAAAATTACACATTATTCATCAACATCATCATCAATTTTACTGTATTTTTCATATGCAGATTTAATAGTCTCTTCAAGCTTTTCCTGTTCCATGTGGAACTGTTTTGAATGTATCAGTAAAAAGGTCCCTACTCGCTTAAGACTGCCCTTTATAATTATGGCAGAAACTTTGTTTATCCTGTCCAGAAAGATATCAGGATTATATACAAAAACAGCGATCAGGTTTTTTTTAACCTGTATTCTTGAGATACTTTTCCAGGGAACGATGAGATTTTTTAAATGTTCGAAATTAAATCTAAGTCCATCTTCTTCTATTGTAAGCCCGGATTTCTTGCTGAAAATATCACCTATGTAAATAATCATATGATAAATTGAAACAGCAATACTGAATATATACATCATAATCCAGTAGCTTGCGACTTTCATATCGAGGATTGTATAATATATACTCACACCAAGCAGAACTATAAAAAAGACTAAATAGATAATCGATCTTGATGTTTTTAATTTGACAAATACTGGTTCCATATTATCTCTTTTCCCGGTTTAAAATTTTAGAAGCTGAAGTTGGATTTAAGGTTGCATAATA
>CAYQBZ010000207.1:0-6258 GCA_964415855.1 uncultured Rikenellaceae bacterium | reverse complement strand
ATTCAATGATAAAAGGAACAGATAGATACCCTGCCGTTTTAATATTTATATCCGTTTTGTTGTTTTCTTCCTGTAACAGTGATGTAATCTATTCCGATTCTGCTGTTATGCAGGATAACCGGTGGGACCTGTATGATGTCCCCGTATTTGATGTGCCGGTAACCGACACCCTGAACAGCAACAATGTGTTTTTCACCATACGTACAGGATCGTCATACCCTTTCCGCAATATCTACCTGTTCGTTACCACAATTTCTCCCGACGGAAAAAGCATATCAGATACATTGCAGTATTTCCTGGCAGATGAGAAGGGTAGTTGGTATGGAAAAGGACTTGGCGACATCCATGAACTTAGCCTTCCCTATAAAACTAACGTCTATTTCCCCCTTAAAGGGGTATATGAATTCAAGATCCGTCACGGGATGCGTGTTGAAGATCTTAAAGGCGTTTATGATATCGGGTTAAGAATTGAAAAGATCAGTAATTTTGATTCCGGAAGTGGGAAAGAATAAGCTGGCAAGATGGAGGGAGTTATCAGGTTTTAGCAATGTCATTCAGCCTGATATAAAAGATGTGACGGGAAAAGACCACCCTCTGAAAGGGAGATGGAACAAAGACATCTTCAGGAATGATAATCCTATTGTGCTGGAGCTTGGCTGTGGCAAAGGAGAATATACAATTGGACTGGCAGGCAGGTTCCCGTTCAATAACTATATTGGCGTTGATATTAAGGGGGCTCGCATGTGGAGGGGTGCCAGGACAGCCAATGAACAAAATATACAAAATGTAGCATTTCTGAGGACCAGAATTGAGTTTATCACGTCCTTCTTCGCTTCTGATGAGACAGACGAGATATGGCTTACTTTTCCCGATCCGTTTCCCGGAAGAAGAAATTCAAAAAGGAGACTGACTTCACCTGCATTCCTGAATCTGTACCGCCGGTTTCTGAAAAACGGAGGAGTAATACATCTGAAAACAGATAATACTGAACTGTTTAGCTTCACCCAAGAAGTAATCGCCGGAAATAACCTTACCACGATAAGTTCAACAGATGACCTGTATTCCTCTGAATTGGACAACGATATTCTTGCAATAAGAACACATTATGAAAACATATTCCTTAATGAGGGTATAAAAATAAATTATCTCTCCTTCAGACTTGAAAAGGAGACACATATTCATGATCAGAGAAAAGAAAATAAAGACCGGTGATGATTTCTTCACAAAGGTTTATGAAGTAACAAGGCAAATACCTTACGGAAGGGTAACATCATATGGTGCCATAGCACGTTTCCTTGGAACCGGCAGGTCGGCCCGGATGGTTGGATGGGCACTCAATGCAAGTCATAATAATCCTCAGTTTATCCCTGCACACAGGGTGGTCAACAGGAACGGTCTCCTTACGGGAAAATATCACTTCGGCAATTCCAGTACTATGGAACAACTGCTGAGAAATGAGGGCATAATTATCGAAAATGACTCTATAATAAATTTCGCTGAAAAATTCTGGGATCCCCTGACAGAACTGAAATAGAAATTTTGGTTTCTGTTGAAAAATTTGGTAAAATTGCAAATTGTTTATATTTGATTTAAATAAAAATAATTCCTCATGCTATCAAGAGACCAGATTTTAAGATCACTTTCCAAAGTAACTCACCCTGAAAAGGGAAAAGATATTGTTTCTCTGGGAATGCTTTCAGACATCGGTACAGGAGACGAGGGAATATCTCTTACCATTACACCGGAGAAATCAAATGATCCGTTTATTTCATCAATACGCAGCACTATTGTAAGAACCTTGAAAGATGACTTTGGCCCCGATACCGTAATTAAAGAAATAAAAGTTGAACCAAAGGTCATTGTAGGGAAGAAAGAGGAAAAACAGCGTGAAATATTGCCCGAAGTCAAAAACATAGTGGCTGTTTCCTCGGGGAAAGGAGGTGTAGGTAAAACTACAATAGCTGTTAACCTGGCTATCTCCCTTGCACGGAAAGGACTCAGTGTGGGTCTCCTTGATGCTGATGTTTTCGGTCCCTCAGTACCTAAAATGTTTGATGAGGAAAAGTACAGGCCGGAAGTAAGAAGGGAAAATAATGTGGACATTATTGTACCCCTTGTCAAGCATGGGGTAAAGGTACTCTCCACGGGATTTTTCGTGGATCCTGAAGATGCAGTGGTATGGAGAGGGCCCATGGCATCAAATTTTCTTAAACAGCTCATTACACAGGGAGATTGGGGTGATCTTGATTACCTCCTTGTTGATCTCCCTCCCGGCACAAGCGATATTCATCTCACACTTGTTCAGGAAGTCCCGGTTACGGGAGCAATAGTTGTCACCACACCACAGGATGTGGCGCTGTCAGATGCGATAAAAGGAATATCTATGTTCAGAAGCGATAAGATCGATGTACCCGTACTGGGGCTGGTAGAGAACATGTCGTGGTTTACACCTGCCGAGCTGCCGGGGAATAAATATTACATCTTCGGGCAGGACGGAGGTAAAAAGCTTGCTGAAAAGATGAATGTGCCTCTGCTCGGACAGATCCCCATTGTTCAGGGTATCTGTGAAGGGAGTGATACCGGGAAGCCTGTTGCCCTGAGCGATTCTGTTACAGGAAATGCATTCATGGATCTGTGCGGTGAGCTTATCAAAAGCGTAGACAGGCGAAACAAAGACCTGGATCCAACTGTTAGACTACAGATAACCAAATAATTTGATATGACAGACAATACAAGCATCAAAGACCGTGTTTCAAGAGCACTTGAGAAAGTAAGGCCATACCTGCAGTCAGATGGCGGTGATATCGACCTGATAGATGTAACTGATGATATGATTGTTAAGGTGAAGCTTACAGGTGCCTGTCACGGATGTCCTTACAGCATTCAAACACTGAAAGCCGGTGTTGAACAGGCTATAATGAAGGAAGTACCTGAAATCCGCAGAGTAATTTCAGCCTGATCAATAACATCGTCCCAAATTTAATTACCTTTGAAATACTATACATAAATTAAGTCAGTTATAGTATTAAAAGTCATTTATTGGCTTCATTCAAAACATCATATAAGTTTCTTGCGTTTCTGGGGCTCTCCCTGATCGTGGTAAATTGTTCGGTTGAAAAAAACACGGACACAACCAGGTTTTACCATAGTATGACTGCCAGGTTCAATATCTATTTTAATGGTTATGAGAGCTTTAAGACAGGCCTGCTCAAGATAACGAACGGTTATAAGGATGACTATGCCGAACTATTAAATGTATTTGAATACAGCGACCCAGGTACTGTGTCGGTATGCTCCTCCGATATGGAGAGAGCAATCCAGAAAGCATCAAAACTGATCTCTCTTAAATCAATTACAGCCAAGCCTGAAATAAAAGATAACCGCCAGTTATCTGAAAGGGAAAAGGCGCTCCTCGACAGGAAGGAGTATAATGACTGGGTTGATGACAGTTATCTTCTTATCGGTAAAGCCCGGTTTTATAAACACGAATTCAGTGAAGCAGCATCTCTGTTTAATTACTCAGTTACAGAAGCAAACGATCCGATGATAAAAACAGAGGCTCTAATATGGCTGGCCAGGATTAATAACGAGACTGGTTTCTATATCGAGTCACTCCGAATATTAAGTGATATTGACCCGGTATCGGATCTCAGCAAAGCCCTGAAAGCAATGTATTACACAACAATGGCAGATCTGTTTATAAAACAAAAAAGATATTCCGAAGCTGTTGAACCACTTTCTCGCGCAGTTGAACATGCCTCCAAAAAGAGAACAAGGTACAGACTGACATATCTCCTGGCACAGCTCTGTGAAAGATCGGGTGATGATGTCCGGGCTACAGCCCTTTATAAAAAAGTTGTTAAAATGAATCCTCCCTATGAGGTCGAATTTAATGCAAGAATAAACATAGCAGGTGTTTTTGATATTAATTCGGGCAATCCGTCCGACATTATGAAAGAACTTGAGAAGATGCTGAAAGATGCAAAGAACAAAGACTTCCTGGATCAGATCTACTTCGCCATGGGAAACCTGTCAATGAGAGAGGGAAAAGAGGCTGAGGCACTTGAATATTTCAGAAAATCTGCAACTGCCAGCTCCATGAATCAAAATCAGAAAGGCAGGTCCTACCTCGCCCTTGCAGGTTATTATTACGATAAACCCGATTATATGAAGGCAGGCAGATATTACGACAGCGCTGTCTACTTTCTTGACCAGAAATATCCCGACTACAGGGCCTTGCAAGCTAAATCACAAAACCTTAATGCGCTTGTTTCCCAGCTTACTGTGATCCAGACCGAAGATAGCCTGCAGAAGGTTGCAGGGATGAGTGAGCAGGAAAGAGATGCCCTTATTTCGAAAATAATTGCCCGGGTCGTTAAAGATGAGACGGAAGGGACCAGCTCAGGATCGACCGACAGGTACAGCCTCGGCCAGTTCTACGAGAATGAACGGCGCTTTCAGGGTAACATTGAACAGGAAGGCAAATGGTATTTTTATAACCAGGCCGCACTTACCTTCGGCAGAACGGAATTCCGCCGCAGATGGGGAGAGAGAAAGCTCGAAGATAACTGGAGAAGATCAAATAAAACAAGGCTTACTACGTCCCCGACAGTTGCCGGTAACGAAGTGACTTCACCTGAGATCAGCGATACTTCGTCTGCAATGCTTAATAATAAAAGCCCGGAATTTTACCTGAAAAATCTTCCGCTGACAGATTCCCTGATAAACATATCCAATTTAAAGATCGCCAGCGCCCTGCTTAATGCCGGGAAAGCCTATGCCGAACAGATCATGGATATCCCCAAAGCCAGCGAGACATTTGAATCCCTTATTGAACGTTTCCCTGGAACTGAGTTTGTTCCCGAAGCCTTATACAACCTTTACAGGATAAACAGGGAGGACAATAGTGCAAGAGCGGAATACTACAGACAACGCCTGTTGGGAAACTACCCGGAAAGTGAATTTGCAAGGATCCTCTCAGATCCGGGATATTACGAAAAAAAGCTGGCTGACATTAAAATGGCTGAAAGTATGTACGAGGAGGCTTACAACTTGTATAACCAGGAAAAATTCTCAAATTCAATTAGTCTTTGCGAAGAGGCATTGACTAAATTTCCCAAAGACCCTCTCGCACCAAAGTTCTCACTGCTGAAAGCTTATTCCACAGGTAAAGTAAGCGATGAAAGGACATTTAAAGATGAGCTCGCCACGATCGTCAAATCATGGCCCGGTTCTGATGAAAGCAAAAGAGCCTCAGAGATCATCGCATTCCTGAACAAGGAGATCCCGGAGCTTAAAGTAGAAGAAGATAAGGTGATTGCCGCTGAATTGTACAGGGCCGATACTACCCTTAACCACGTCTTTGTACTTGTTATAAATGATCCCGGCTTTAATATAAATCTTGCAACATTTGACGTAATAAGCTATAATATAGATAATTACACAAACAACAATTACAGGACCACCGGCATGCTTGTTGATAACCGGTATATTATGATAACCGTATCGGGATTTCCTGACTACAGTAAGGCAGCAGAATATTTCAGGACATTCAGGAGTGACCAGATTGTAAGAAATCCTTCAGGATCGGAAATGATGACCTTCATAATAAGCAACGAAAATCTTATAGTGCTTAATAAGGATAAAGACCCCGGTCGCTACCAGTTGTTCTTTGTGGAGAACTACATGAAATGAGACAAATAAGGATATTATGGACCGACGATGAGGTGGAGGCACTTAAGCCACACATTATTTTTCTCAGAGAGAAGGGCTATGCTATTGATACATGTTCAAACGGGAATGACACAATTGACCTGGTAAGGCAGAAGCAGTATGATCTTATTTTCCTCGATGAAAACATGCCAGGATTGAGCGGTATTGAAACCCTGAGGCTGATAAAGGAGGTTCGCACTGATATCCCGGTTGTGATGATAACAAAGAGTGAAGAAGAGGAGCTGATGGAGACAGCAATAGGCTCTGAAATTGCCGATTACCTCATAAAACCGGTTAAGCCCAAGCAGATACTTCTGGCCATCAAGAAGATACTTGACCAGCGACGCCTGATTACTGAAAATACCACTTCCGGATACAGGCAGGAATTCAACCGAATAAGCAGTATGATAACATCTGCTGCAACATACAATGACTGGACAGAATTATACAAAAAGATAGTATTCTGGGAGGCTGAACTTGAAAAATCGACTGACACGGGGATGTCTGAAATTCTGCAAATGCAGGAAAATGAAGCAAACAACTCAT